>JAATFW010000009.1 GCA_015654985.1 Sphingobacteriales bacterium
CGCCATTTCAGTGCTGAGCAATAAAACCGAGCATGGCCTTACGTATAGCTTTAAAGGATTTCCGTATATCGGTATATGGGCAGCCACAGATGCGCCTTTTGTTTGTATCGAACCATGGTGCGGAATTCCTGATTCTATAGACCATAATCAGAAGATTGAAGACAAGGAAGGAATTATAGAGCTGCCTCCTTTGGAAAAATGGAGCAAAAGCTGGAAAATAGAATGTTTTTAAAGGCAGAGAAAATAGAAAGGCGGAATCAAGCCTTTCTACTTTCTACTTTCTACTTTCTACTTTTTACTTTTTACTTTTTACTTTCTACTTTTTTACCCCCTTCAGGCCCCAATGGCTCCAAGCCCTGTATCGATCCTTCTTACGGCTTCCTCTTCTCCTATTAATTTAGTAATATCAAAAACAGCCGGACCAAACTTTCCTCCTACCAGCATAATGCGGTATGGAAGCATTACTTCGCCGATCTTAAAACCTTTCTCTGTAGCCAGTTCCTTAAATTTCTCTTCAAGTTCATGAGAAGAAAGGGAACGATGTTCAAGCAATATCTGCGCAAAAGACCTGAAAAATTCTTCCTTCTGTTCTGTCCATTTTGGTTTAACAGCATCCAGGTCAAAGCTTTCGGGAGATTTAAAGAAATATCCTCCCTGTAATACAAAATCTGTTAATAAATGACACCTGTCTTTAACCATACCGATTACAACACCAAGCTTGTCCCGGTCGGGAACGCTGATATTATTTTGGGCAAATACCTCTTCCACATATGTTCTCAGTTTGTTTTCTTCCAGTTTTTTGATCCATTCCGTATTAAACCACTTTGCTTTTTCAAAATCGAACTTAGCACCTGCTTTGCTGACACGGCCAAGAGAAAATTTCTCAACAAGCTCGTCAAGCGAAAACAATTCATGCTCTGTTCCATCATTCCAGCCTAGCATAGCAAGCATATTAATAAATGCTTCCGGAAGAAATCCTCTTTCCCGGAAACCGGGAATAACTTCTCCTGAAGCAGGATCTGTCCAGCTCATGGCATATACAGGGAATCCGAGACGGGCACCGTCGCGCTTACTTAACTTTCCGTTCCCATCCGGCTTTAAAATTAAAGGCAAATGCGCCCATTGCGGCATATCATCTTCCCACCCCAGGTATTTCCAGAGCAAAAGATGCACAGGCGCCGATGGCAGCCATTCCTCTCCCCTGAAAGCATGTGTAATTTTCATCAGGTGATCATCCACAACAACGGCGAGATGATAGGTAGGCATGCCGTCAGCTTTAAGTAATACCTTATCATCGGATAAACCCGTCTCGAAACTAACCTCTCCCCTGATCATGTCGGTAAAAGATATCGTCTCTCCTACGGGCATTTTTATCCGGACGACATAAGGGGCTCCGCTGTCAAGCAACTGCTTTACTTCTTCTTTTGGCAGGGAGGTGGAATTACGCATCTCACTGCGGAACATATGTCCGTACTGAAAATTAGGAATCTGACGACGTTTCTGCTCCAGCTCCTCAGGCGTATCAAAAGCATAATAAGCGTGTCCTTCCTGTACTAATTGCTCTGCGTACTGGCGGTAGATCGCTTTACGTTCACTTTGACGATAGGGACCGTAAGGGCCACCCTTTTCAGGACTTTCATCAGGATGCAGACCACACCATTTTAGGCATTCTGAAATATATTCTTCAGCCCCGGATACAAACCGCGACTGATCGGTATCCTCAATTCTTAGTATAAATGTCCCCTGGTGCTGCCTGGCAAAAAGATAATTAAATAAGACTGTACGCACCCCTCCCAGATGTAAACCACCGGTAGGACTTGGAGCAAAACGTACACGAACTTTATCAGACATAAGATATAATTATTAAGTGTGCAAAGATACATTTCATTTATTTTACATCTTATCTGTAAAAACACTTATTACAATAGCAGGAATTATCACACAGATCATGAATATCCCTGCAATTTTGTATTTTTATTTTCATGTTTTACAAGTGCTTAATTCTATGTACCTTTGTCTACTTTTTCTATAGACTATACTTTTGTCAAAAAACGCATTCCAACATATTTTGACTGTTCTTGTAGATTAAGGATTTTACAGATTTAAAAATGTTTGAAAACCTGCAAAATAAGGTAGTAGAATTAGTTCCCGCATTAAAAGATCTCTCCCCGCAGGAGTCGCTTGCCGTGCTGGCTGAAGAATTTAAGGGAAAGATTATTCTTTCCACAAGTTTTAGCTGGGAGGATCAGGTGATTTCACATATGATATTATCACAGGACCTTCCTGTTCGTATTTTCACGCTTGATACCGGGCGGTTGTTCGGCGAAACTTACTATGTATGGAGCCGCACCAACGAATTCTATAACACAAAGATCACTGCATTTTATCCCAATCAGGAACTCATTGAACGGTTTGTTACCGATAAGGGGCCTAATTCCTTTTATGAATCGGTAGAAAACCGGAAAAGCTGCTGTTATATCCGTAAAGTCGAACCATTACAGCGCGCCCTCGCCGGTAATCACTTATGGATAACAGGGCTGAGAGCAGAACATTCTCCTGAACGCGGAGATCTCCCTCAGTTAGAATGGGACGAAACGAATAAGATCCTGAAGTTTCATCCTCTGCTGCATTGGTCTACTGATGAGGTCAGGGCCTTCATTAATGAAAACGGAATTCCCTATAACACCCTGCACGACAAAGGCTTCGTAAGTATAGGCTGTGCACCCTGCACCAGGGCTATTATGCCGGGTGATGATTTTCGTGCGGGAAGATGGTGGTGGGAAGATAAAACCAGTAAAGAATGCGGACTTCATGCCCATTCCTGAATTTTAATAACATTGCTTTATGCCACAATATAAATTAGATTATCTCGATCTGCTGGAAGCTGAGTCTATACACATAATGCGGGAAGTAGCAGGTCAGTTTGATCGCCCTGCTCTTTTATTCTCGGGTGGTAAAGATTCCATAACATTGGTTCAACTGGCTTTAAAAGCCTTTAAACCAGGAAAGATCCCCTTTCCATTAGTACATATCGATACCGGCCACAATTTTCCCGAAGCGCTTGAGTACCGCGACCGCGTAGCCGCACAAACCGGGGCAAAGCTGATCGTCAGAAAAGTAGAAGACACCATCAGGGCCAGGGGATTGAAAGAACCGATAGGTAAATTCGCTTCAAGAAATGCCCTCCAGTCTTATACTTTGCTGGATACTATCGAGGAATTCGGTTTCGATGCCTGTATCGGCGGGGCCCGGAGAGATGAGGAAAAGGCACGGGCGAAAGAAAGAATATTTTCAGTAAGAGATGAATTCGGACAATGGGACCCAAAAAAACAACGTCCTGAATTATGGAACCTGTATAACGGGATGATTGCTAAAGGCGAAAACGTAAGGGTATTCCCTATCAGCAACTGGGTAGAACTCGACGTTTGGAATTATATTAAACGTGAAGGAATTGAACTGCCTTCCATTTATTTTACCCACGAACGTGAAGTTATTGTGCACCAGGAACATCTTGTAGCTCTTTCTCCTTTTATACGCCTGGATGAGGACGACGTTATTCTTAAAAAGAATGTACGTTACCGCACTGTGGGCGATATGACCTGTACGGCAGCCGTAGAGTCTACCGCGTCTTCAATAGATGATATCATTGCAGAGATCAATAAAACGAATATCAGCGAACGCGGAGAAACACGTATCGACGACCAGGTTTCGGAAGCTGCAATGGAAGACCGGAAAAAGAACGGATATTTTTAAACAAGGGTGCAAGTACAGATCCCGGAGTTTTACTCATATCTGTAACTATAAATTTTTAATTTAAAACTGAGATCATGCAAGGGAGATTTAACGGTAAGGCCGGTATCTCATATTTCATATCTCATATCTCTAAAGAATGGACTTACTTCGATTTATAACAGCGGGCAGCGTAGATGACGGAAAAAGTACTCTCATCGGACGCCTCCTGTACGATACTGACTCTATAAAAGTAGATCAGCTTGAAACGATACAAAAACAAAGTAAAAATAAATCCGAAGGTGAAATAGATCTCGCCTTGTTCACCGATGGCTTACGGGCAGAGCGCGAACAGGGGATCACAATTGATGTTGCCTATAAATACTTTTCTACAACTAAACGGAAATTCATTATCGCCGATGCGCCGGGACATATTCAGTATACCCGTAATATGGTTACCGGAGCCTCAAATTCAGACCTGATCATCATTCTTATCGACGCACGGCAGGGTGTGGTTGAGCAAACCCGCCGTCATACTATTATTGCTTCTTTATTACAGATTCCTCATGTTGTTGTAACGATCAATAAAATGGATATGGTGGATTATTCTGAAGAAGTTTATAATTCTATCGTTGCTGATTATTTTAAAATGGCAGAGATGCTTCATATTAAGGATGTTACTTTTATTCCTATCAGTGCACTAAAAGGAGATAACATTGTTAATACCGCCGGAAACACTCCATGGTATCAGGGAGAAACCCTGCTGCAGCATCTCGAAACCATTAATATTGTTAAATACATTAATTTTTCAGAGTCACGCTTTCCGGTTCAGTTTGTTATTCGCCCTCAATCAGATGACCTGCACGATTACCGCGGTTACGCAGGTAAGGTTTTAAGCGGCACCTACAAAAAGGGTGATGTGGTAACAATTCTTCCCGACGGTATTGAATCGGTGATCGAAGCAGTAGAAATACACGGGAAGGAAGTTGAAGAAGCTTTTGCTCCGCAAAGTGCAGTGATCCGCTTAAAGGATGATATTGATATTAACCGGGGCGACGTTATTGTTACCAAAAACTCTCAGCCGAAAGTATCTCAGGACCTCGAAGCCACCCTTTGCTGGATGGATAACAAGCCTTTAACCGCAGGAAATAAATATCTTTTGCAGGTTCAAAGCCGGAGGGTCCGTTGTGTTGTAAAAGAAATCAATTACAAACTGGATGTAAATACTCTTGAAAAACACGAGAATATATCGCAGGCATCCTTAAATGACGTTGTCCATGTAACCATTAAAACGGCATCCCCCATCGTTTATGATAATTATAATGCGTTACGGGCAAATGGAGGAGCTATTTTGATAGATGAAACAGCTCATACTACCGTAGCCGGTTGCATGCTGATCTGAAGGCGCCGGCCTGAAGATCTGTTACCGCCGATGATGTCTTCCTGGTCTTATAATCCGCCTGCATAATTGCCGGAAGCTAATAAGTACGATATTTTTTCGTTATTTTGGTAGAATAGATAACAGGGTTAATATGGATTCTTTTGCCGGAAATTATTTATACCTCATCAGTAAAATTGATGAGTTTATCCGGAAATATTACCTCAATAAGGTAATAAAGGGAGTTATTTACCTGTCTTCAACCCTTTTTGCCAGTTATATTTTAGTAACCGGCGCCGAATACTTCGGTAACTTCAATGAAGTTATACGGAGTGTTTTATTTTATAGCTTCCTGCTGCTCAACATTTTTATCCTGCTAAGATCTGTATTGCTGCCTTTGTCATCTTATTATAAACTGGGCAGTACCATTTCACATGAGCATGCAGCGGAAATTATAGGAAAACATTTCGCACATATCCAGGATAAATTGCTGAATACTCTTCAGTTAAAAAAACTGGCGGATGAGAACCCCGAACAGAGGGCGCTGATCGAAGCAGGTGTTAACCAAAAGATCGGCGAACTAAGCCCCATTCCGTTTACCTCAGCAATAAAGATCAGCCGGAACAGAAAATACCTGCGCTATGCCCTTCCGCCGCTGTTCATAATTATAATGATCAGCATTACCGCACCGGTCATATTCAGCGAGGGAACAGAACGCATCCTTCACTATAATAAAAAGTATGTAAAAAAAGCTCCTTTTAAGTTTATTATACTGAACAGGAATTTAAGTGTAATACAGGGCGATGACCTTGAACTCAGGGTAAAACTGGAAGGGAACGAAATACCTCAGGATATCTGGGTTCAGGACGGGGCCAATACCTTTAAATTAGATAAGGAAAACATTATCCGCTTTAATTATACTTTCAGAAATTTGCAGCACCACAGGAAAATAAGGCTTACTGCCGGTGGTTTCTATTCGGATCTGTTTCTGATAGACGTAAAGAAGAGGCCCTCTCTGTTAAACTCTGATGTTCATCTTGAATATCCTTCTTATCTGAACAAAAATTCTGAAACGATCAATAATGCCGGAGATCTTACTGTCCCTGAAGGCACTAAAATAAGCTGGAAGTTCAGAACAGGAAATACCCGTACCCTTTCTTTAAGAATTAACAATAAAAATGTAATCATCAGGCCTTCCGGGCCGGATAGCTTCAGCTACTCAGTTAAAGCCCTCCGGAGTTCTCAGCTCAGAATACAGCCGGTAAATACAGAAGTTACCGCACCGGATTATATTTCTTATCAGCTTACAGTTATTCCCGATCTTGCACCATCCATAGATGTTGCAGAACATCCCGATTCTTTAAACCGGAAGATCCTTTATTTTACAGGCCGGTTAAATGACGATCATGGTTTTTCAACACTTAAATTTCATTACAAGATCACAGGAGATAAAACTACAGGCTCCTATAACAGCCGGACGCTCAGCTTTGACAGAAACGCTATACAAAGCAGTTTCTTCTATGCATGGAATATTAACAGCACAGGAGTCAAACCAGGTTCGAAAATTGAATACTTTTTTGAGGTGTTTGATAACGACGGAGTGAATGGCCCCAAGCCCGCGAGATCGGAAGTAAGAACGTTCAGAATAGCTACAGAAAAAGAAACTGAGAAAAAGGTTGAGCTGGCTTCTGAATCTGTAAAGCAAAAGATGCAGCAGGCCGCACGGCAGGCTGAACAGCTCGGAAAAGAAGCCAGAAGGGTAAACCAGGACCTGCTTAATAAAAAGAACCTTTCGTTTGAAGAAAAGAAGGAGGTGGAAGAGTTACTGGATAAGCATGAAAAGCTTGGGAACCTGATAGAGGAGATCCGCCGGGAAAACAGGCAAAAGCTTAACGATCAGAATGATCTTAGCGGGCAGAACAGGGAGATCATTGAAAAGCAAAAGCAGATTGACGATCTGTTTAACAATGTCCTTGACGAAAAAACAAAGGAGATCTTAAGGAATATCGAAAGCTTGCTTGAGCAGAATAATAAGAATCAAACTCAGCAGGAGTTATCTAAAATGCAGATGGACAGTAAATCCCTGCAAAAAGAACTCGACAGGATCCTGGAATTATATAAACAGCTCGGGTTTGATCAGAAGCTTGCCGGTTCTATTGAAGATTTGAATAAACTTGCTGAAAAGCAACAGGATCTCAGTACAAAAACTCAGCAAAAAACAACTGGTCCGGAAGATCTGCTGAAGCAGGAACAAACGGTCCGTGATGAATTTAAAGAGATCCGGAAAGCTCTGAGTGACCTTGAAAAAAAGAACGAAGAACTCGAAAGAAAGAATAATTTCGAAAATCCTGAAACAGACCAGCAGCAGATAGAACAACAATTACAGGAAAGCAGTAAAAACCTCCGTAATAAAAATCCGGAGAAAGCTGCAGGAAATATGCAGAAGGCTGCTTCAGAAATGAAAAACCTTTCAAAAAAACTCGGAGAAATGCAGCAGGAGAGTGAAATGGAGGAAAACAAGGTGAATATCCAGGACCTGCGCGGGATACTCGCAAATCTTCTTACATCCTCATTTAGCCAGGAACAGGTGATGCTTGATTTGAGAAACACTTCGCTTAACGATCCCGCCTATGTAAAGCTTACTCAGAAACAAAAAGATATCCGCGACAATCTCAAAATGGTAGAAGACAGCCTCTATTCACTCAGCAGAAAAGTTCCGCAGATTCAATCAGTAGTAAATAAAGAAATACAGGCAGTTAACGATAATATCGATCAGGCCCTTGATAACCTTGCAGAACGTCGTACCGCTGAAGCAAACCGCGATCAGCAATATGCCATGACGTCCATTAATAATCTTGCATTAATGCTGAGCGAGGTGGAAGAGCAACTTCAAAAGGCCATGCAAAAGGCGCAGGGTGGAAAAGGAAAGCAAAAAAGCCTGTCGCAGCTTTCTAAAATGCAGGAGGAGCTTAACCGGAATATGCAGAAAGCCAGGGACCAAATGCGGCAACAGGGAATACAACAGGAGCAGGCACAGGGGAAAGGAAACATGAGCGAGCAAATGGCTAAAATGGCCCGTCAGCAACAGTTAATACGGCAGGCTCTTCAGAGCATTAATCAGGATATGAGCAGAGAGGGAAAAGGCCGGCTGGAAAATCTGGATAAATTAAGCAAAGAAATGGAACAAACGGAGACTGATCTCGTAAACAAAAAAATCAGGCAGGAAACCTTGCTGAGACAACAGGAAATACTAACCAAATTGCTCGAAACAGAAAAAGCAGAAAGGGAACAGGAATTTGATTCACAAAGAGAAAGTAAAGAAGGACGGGATCAATCACCATCGTTAAATAAGATGCTGGAAAATTTTAAAAAAACAAAAAAGCAGGAAACAGAACTTATTAAAACAGTTCCCGCCTCTTTGAGTTTATTTTACCAATTGAAAGTTGGTGAATATTTCAGACATTTAGATACAAAATAATAATATGACAACAAACCGGGTAGACATTTCAGAGAACACGGTATTATACACGCTTCAGCTACCTTCAAAGCTCGAAAGCATCACTATAGTTGAAAATTTTATTGATACTCTCAGGGAAGAATATAAAATTGAAGACGATACATATGCCAATATTCTTACTTGTATGAGTGAGGCTACTATTAATGCCATTATCCACGGAAATAAATATGATGCAGACAAAAAAGTTTATATCAACCTCGAAGTTCACGACGGGAAACGAATGGAATTTACTATCGTTGATGAAGGAGAGGGCTTTGATTATAACCTGCTTCCGGATCCTACGGCACCCGAAAATATTGAAGAGCTTACAGGCCGCGGTATTTTTATTATTAAAAATCTTGCCGATCAGTGTATATTTAACATAACAGGTAATGAACTGGAGCTACATTTTAAAATTTAATGGGCCATTCTAAAATTTCTTTCTTTGCAGAAAGTATTACTTTCTCGCTGAGGCAAAAAAAACACCTCAGACTCTGGATCACTGAAACTATTAAAGCCGAAGGAAAACATCCCGGAGAACTGAACTTTATCTTTTGCAGCGACGATTACCTCCTGAGTATTAATCAGCAATACCTCAATCATAATACGTATACAGACATTGTTACTTTTGATAACAGCACTGACAAATCAAAAATAGAAGGAGATATTTTTATCAGTGTGGAACGGATCAGGGAGAATGCCGTCAGCTTTAAAGTTTCCGTAAAAGATGAGCTTCACAGGGTTATTATACATGGAATACTTCATTTGCTCGGATATAAAGACAAGACCCCAAAAAGCAAAGAGCAAATGACTGAAAAGGAGGATTTCTATCTGGCATTAAGAGACTTCTGAGTGAGAAAATCTCTCCTGTTGCTGTAATAATATAAGGGATCTTTTACCAGGGAAGTTTGCTTTATAATCTCATTTGTCTATCATTAAATTCATTGACTTACTGTTATTAGCAGAGGCCTGCTAATAAATGCTTATTTTTGTGCACTTTAAGCATTTTATATTGAAAACAGTAATAGTAGCAGGAGCAAGCGGACTTATAGGATCTCATCTTCTTCATTTCCTTATTAATGAAAAGGATATTGAAGAGATCATAGCTCTTGTACGAAGGCCCCTGGATATAACAGATAAAAAGCTTCGCCAGAAAATCATTTCATTTGATGAACCTGATACTTTTAGAGAATATATAAACGGAACAGCTTTATTTTGCTGCCTCGGATCTACCAGGAAAAAAACGCCGGATAAAGATAACTACCGTAAAGTCGACTATTATTATCCATTGAGCCTTGCAAAGATAGCAGCAGAAAATAAGGTTAGCCAGTTTCACCTCATTTCTGCCTTAGGAGCAGACCCTAACGCGAAAAACTTTTACAGCAAGCTGAAGGGAGAAGTCGAAACGGAAGTCAAAAGGCTGTCGATCAAATCATTACATATATACCAACCCTCTCTGTTAGACGGAAACCGGTTAGAAAGCAGGCCTTTAGAAAAAATAGCAATAAAAGTAATGACTATAATTAATCCTCTCCTTACAGGCAATTTAAAAAAATACAGGAGTATAAAAGCAGAGAACGTAGCAAGAGCAATGGTGAACCAGTTATTTAAAGATAGTGAAGGATTATTTATATATCCATCCGATAAAATTATAGAGTTAGTATGAGTATTTTATCGGGAGAGCAATTAAGCCATGCATTTAATGATTCATGGTTATTTAAGGATTTAACATTTGGAATAGCAAAAGGCCAGCGCATTGCTTTGGTAGGGATAAATGGCTCTGGTAAGTCTACCCTTCTGCGTATACTGGCTGAAAAACTTAATCCAAATGAAGGAAAAGTAGTTAAAGAGAAAGGCCTCAGAATAGGTTATCTGGAACAGGACCCTGATTTCAGTAATCAGAATACCATCGCTGATTTTATCTATAGCATGGATAATAAGCAGCAGCAAATGATCCGGCATTACGAAGAACTGATGTTACTGGAGCATCCTGACACTAAAGAACTGGAAAACTGCATGGATCAGTTGAGCGAGCTCAATGCCTGGGAATACGAGCATGAAATTAAAACAATCCTGCAAAGGCTTGCTATAAAAGACCAGGACCAAAAGATCAGTACTCTTTCTGGAGGTCAGAGGAAAAGGCTTGCTCTGGCAAAGCTTCTTATCGACGAGCCTGATGTTTTTATCCTCGACGAACCTACCAATCATCTGGATATAGAAATGATCGAATGGCTGGAAAGCTTTCTCACAACCGGACAGAAAACGGTACTTATGGTAACTCACGACAGGTATTTCCTGGATAATGTATGTAACTATATTATTGAGCTCGACAAACAGCGGTTATTTACCTATTCAGGAAAGTACAGTTATTATCTTGAAAAAAAGTCGGAACGCGAAGCTGATGATGCATCGACTTTACAAAAGAACAGAAACCTTTTAAAGAAAGAGCTCGAATGGATGCGCAGGCAGCCCCAGGCAAGGGCAACCAAGTCAAAAGCAAGGATCGATGCCTTTTATGATCTTGAAGAAAAGACTAAAAATTCAAAAAACAACCAGAAGATAGAGTTAAGTACTACGATCTCCCGGCAGGGAGGTAAGATCCTTGAACTTAACGAAGTCACCAGGTCATACGATCACAAATTTGTTATAGAAAACTTTAGCTATACTTTTAAAAAAGGCGATAAAATTGGAATAGCAGGTAAGAACGGAAGCGGGAAATCAACTCTTCTGAATTTGATTACCGGAGTTACTCAACCAGATTCAGGAAGCATTGTAAAAGGAGAAACCACAGTTTTTGGTTATTATAAACAAACCGGGTTAGATACTGATAATAATGAACGGGTTATCGATGTTGTTAAAAATGTAGCTGAATATATATTAATGGCAGACGGTAAAACGCTTACAGCCTCACAGCTTTTAACTCACTTCCTCTTCCCTCCTGCCAAACAATTTAACCCGGTAGGAAAACTAAGCGGAGGTGAAAAAAAACGGCTTCAATTAATGAGGATTTTGATGAAAAACCCTAATTTCCTGATTCTGGATGAGCCTACCAACGACCTCGACATAGATACCCTGAATGTGCTCGAAGACTTTCTTGAAAAATATAACGGCGTTCTGCTGCTCGTATCCCATGATCGTTATTTAATGGACCGTTTAACAAATCAGCTTTTTATCCTCGAAGACGGAAGTAAAATAAGAATCTATTCTGGCAATTATACAGATTACCGTTTTGAGAAAGAAAGCGAAGTTAAAATAAAAGAGAATAAGCCGGCCAGTCAGGTATCAGTAAGCCCGAAGAAAAATAAATTAAGTTTTAAAGAGCAAAAGGAACTTGAAGCACTCGAAACAGAAATAGCACAAACAGAACAAGCTATTTCTAAGCTTACAAATGACTTAAATGGCGGAATTACCGGCCATCAGGAGCTTATAAATATATCAGAAGAGATAAAAAAGAACAAGGAGCTTTTAGATAGAATAAGTCACCGGTGGCTTGAATTAATGGAAATAAAAGAAGGATAAAACTCAGGATTGTTCCACGTGGAACAATCTTTGAATTAAAGTTCCACGTGGAACATATTTAAAGATGTTTAAAAAATACGATGTAATAGTTGTTGGAGCAGGCCACGCTGGCTGTGAGGCGGCGGCGGCGGCGGCAAATCTTGGCTCTTCAGTTTTATTGATTACTATGAACATGGCTACGATCGCTCAAATGAGCTGCAATCCGGCTATGGGAGGCGTAGCCAAGGGTCAGATAGTACGCGAAATTGATGCCATGGGCGGTTACTCAGGAATAGTAGCAGACAAGTCTACCATCCAGTTTCGCATGCTCAATCTTTCAAAAGGCCCTGCCATGTGGAGCCCCAGAACACAGAACGACAGAATGAGATTCGCAGAAGAATGGAGATTAATGCTCGAGCGTACTCCTAATGTCGACTTCTGGCAGGATACGGTAAAAGAACTGCTGATTAAAGGAGATAAAGTTGCAGGGGTAAAAACGTCTCTTGGAATAGAAATAGAATCATCCGCTGTTGTATTGACTAATGGAACTTTCCTCAATGGGATTATTCATATTGGCGAAAAGAAGTTTGGAGGAGGAAGAACCGCAGAAAAGGCAGCAACCGGGTTAACAGAACAACTTGTTGAAGCCGGATTTGAAGCCGGAAGGATGAAAACCGGAACCCCTCCTCGTGTTGACGGCAGAAGCCTTGATTATACACAGATGGAAGAGCAGTGGGGAGATGAAGCAAGAGGACAATTCTCCTTTACAGATGTTGAAAAAACCAAAGAGCAAAAATGTTGCTGGATTACCTATACGAATTCTGCAGTACACGAAACATTAAAAGAAGGGTTTGAAAAATCGCCTATGTTCACAGGAAGGATCAAAGGATTAGGCCCACGCTATTGCCCTTCAATAGAGGATAAGATCAATCGCTTTGCCGAACGGGAGCGCCACCAGATATTTGTTGAACCCGAAGGATGGAATACCGTGGAGATCTATGTAAACGGTTTTTCAACTTCGCTGCCCGAAGATGTACAATACAGGGCTTTGACCAAAATCCCCGGGTTTGAAAACGCAAAGATGTTCAGGCCTGGCTATGCTATTGAATATGATTACTTCCCTCCTACCCAGCTAAGCTTAACACTGGAAACCAAACTGATTAAAAATCTATTCTTTGCCGGTCAGATAAATGGAACAACCGGTTATGAGGAAGCCGCAAGTCAGGGTTTCATTGCAGGGATAAATGCTCATCAAAAAATAAATGATCTGCACGAACTTATTATGAAGCGATCAGAATCATATATAGGAGTGCTGATAGATGATCTGGTTACCAAGGGAACAGAAGAACCGTACAGGATGTTTACATCAAGGGCCGAACACCGCCTTCTCCTGCGCCAGGATAATGCCGATATCAGACTCTCTCCTATTGCTTATAAACTTGGACTGATCAACGAAGAAAGAATTCAAAAAGTAAACGATAAAATAAAAAATTCTGATATCATTGTAAAGTATTTAAAAAGTACTTCTATTGAACCGTCTGAAGTTAATACGATGCTTGAAGAATTAGGAACAGCTCCCTTAACACAGAATGTGAAAATGTTCCAGCTTTTAACAAGGCCCCAGGTAAACATAACAAACCTGAGAAACACAGATTCAAAGCTGGATGATCTTCTTAATAAATTTGATAAGTATACGGTGGAGCAGGCGGAAATAAAAGTGAAGTATGAAAGTTATTTCGAAAAAGAACTCGACATCGTAAATAAGATGAAACGAATGGAAGATCAGGAAATAAATCCTGAATTTAATTATCAAACGCTGGTTTCATTGTCAAAAGAAGCAAGAGAAAAATTAATGAAGATAAAACCCAGAACATTAGGCCAGGCCTCAAGGATCTCAGGCGTTTCACCCTCTGACGTTTCAGTTTTAATGGTCCATTTAGGTAGATAAATTATATCTGATTGATAATCAGTTTATTATAGTAATAAAATTAAGAATTTAAAATATCGCGTATAAGGCATTATTTTTTTTATTTAATAATAATCCTCATCCGAAAATAAAACTCCGTTAAATCGCTTCTAAATGCTAAAATTTAACACCTATACAGAAAAGTTAAATAATTTAATCTGCTTAATAATAACTTTATTAATATTTAACGGTTGTGCAAGTATACAGCAGCCTACCGGCGGACCAAGAGATAAAGAACCGCCTAAGGTTTTAAAAGAAACACCAAAAAATTTCACTACTAATTTTAAGGGAAAAGAAGTAAATATCCAATTCGACGAATATTTCAAGATCAACAATGAGTCGAAAGAATTCAGCCTTTCCCCTGCTATGGATAAAAGCCCTTTTTTCAAAGTAAAGAAAAAAGTTCTTAATGTAAAGTTCCAGGATACCCTGGAAGCAAATACTACCTATACCATAAATTTTGGAAGAGGCCTGGTAGATTATAATGAAGGGAACATCCTGAAAAATTATATGTATGTTTTATCTACCGGGAATAAAATCGACTCATTGTCTATTTCAGGAACTGTAACAAATACGCTTACCAAAAAACCGGTATTAGACGCAACTGTTTTTATCATTCCCACCAGACAGGATACTATTTTCGGAAAAAAAAGGGCTAACATTTTTACAACCACTGATTCATCAGGAAACTTTAGTTTAAAATATCTTCACCCGGAAACTTACCGTATCTACGCACTCAAAGAAGAAGGAGGCGACAGGATCTACAATTCATCGAATGAAGAAATTGCATTCATTAAAGATTCTATTAAGCTTGATAAAGATACATCAGGAATCAAACTCGAACTCTTTAAACAAGAACCCAAAGTATTTAAGCTTACCGACAGAAAAATAGAAAAAGATGCTAAAATATCCTATATATTTAATCAGAAGCTGGAAGAGCCGGCAATAAAGATCATGATTCCCGAAGAACTCGATCCCACCAAAATAGTTGAGTTTAGCCGGACTAATGATACTGTTTCTGTATGGACCCAAACAATGGATTTTGACTCTATTAAAGTGGCTGTAATTAATAAAAATGTACCTATCGACACCACTATTATAAGAAGAGGCAAAAAGGATACCTACGACAGGGAAATCAAAATATCCGACAATATTCCGGCTTCCAAAATTAAGCCCGGCAATGAATTGATTATTACCTTCTCTGCGCCCGTAGGATCAATAGATCCAAGGAAAATAAGTCTTACCCAGGATTCTGTTCCCGTAAGCGGACTCCGTATTGTTAAAGACAGCCTTTCAACACGACGATATACATTTAAATACCCCTGGAGAAAAGAACGGCAGTATGCCCTTAAAATTGATACAAATGCTATAGGAGGGAAATTCGGCGGCTTCAATAAACCTTATATAAAACAATTTACCAGAGATGATGAATTAAATTACGGGAATTTATCCCTAACAGTAACTGTACCGGATACAAGCAAAAGTTATATTGTCCAGCTATTAGACGATCGTGAAAATGTTGTAAAAGAAAATATCATTTCAACAAACACAGTCCTTCATTACGTCACCTATTCACTCGGGAAATATCATTTCCGCATAGTGTATGATGAAAACAGAAACGGGAAATGGGATACAGGAGACGTGGAAGAAAAGCGGCAGCCTGAAAAAGTATGGAACAATGGTACTGAAATAACGTTACGTGCAAACTGGGACCTGGAAGAGAAACTTATTATTCCTCCTCCTGATAAGAATCAGTAAACCATTTTGCATACATAATATAGTTCAGGGGCAGCTTTTTAAGCATTGCTCTCTGTTCTTCTGTCACGGGCTTTATTTTTCGTGCCGGTGTTCCTGCATAAATATATCCCGGTTCACAAATTGTATTCTCCAGAACAACAGAACCGGCTGCTATAATACAAAACTCATTTACCACCGCATTGTCCATAACTATTGCGCCCATCCCGACCAGTACGTTACTTTTCAGTATACACCCATGTACGAGGGCATTATGGCCTATAGATACATTGTTGCCTATAACAGCAGGCGATTTCAGGTAAGTGCAATGTAAAACCACTCCATCCTGGATATTTACATTATTGCCTATGTCAATAGAGTTCACATCTCCCCTCACTACGGCATTAAACCATACAGAACAATTGTCACCCATCTTTACATCGCCTACCACGGTGCAATTTGGTGCTAAAAAACAATTTTTTCCAAATTCCGGAATTTTTCCCTTGACAGATAAAATAACTGACATATCTTTACAAAATAAATTTACCAGCGGAAGTAGCTCAGTTGGTAGAGCATCAGCTTCCCAAGCTGAGGGTCGCGGGTTCGAATCCCGTTTTCCGCTCATTACAAGAAGAGGCTGGATCATCATTGACTGCAGTCTCTTTTTTGTTAATATATTTTCAATTTACATCCTCTTATCCGGGAAAATAAAAAGAAACAACTGTACCATTAATGATTTTTATACAAAAAATATCTTGCCTATATATAATACGCTCTTATATAAGAAATACGAATTGTCAGTTGCTGATATTTAAAGTATAGTATCCCTGGCCTTCTCCTGATGAACAGGATAATCTGTAGTATAATGCAACCCCCTGCTTTCTTTTCTTTTCATGGCAGACCTGATCACTATATAAGCACATTGAATAACATTACGCAATTCGCAAAGCTTAACAGATAACTTAGTATGCTTATAAAAATCTTCAGTCTCTTCATATAAAAGACCAAGCCTTCTCAACGCCCTGTCCAGCCTGAAATCAGAACGAACAATCCCCACATAGTCGCTCATAATTTTCTGAGTTTCCCGCAAGTTGTGGGTAACCAGGATGTCTTCATTTAAAAGCTGAGTATTTGTTTCATCCCATTCAGGGATCGAATCAGGAATAACAAAATCAGAAAATTCATTAATTGCACTGTTATAGATCCTGTGTGCAAAAACCGTTGCTTCCAGCAAGGAGTTTGAAGCAAGCCGGTTTGCACCATGAAGTCCGGTGGAAGAACATTCGCCGCAGGCATACAAATTTTTAATAGACGACCTTCCATTACTGTCTACCATAATCCCTCCGCACATATAATGACATGCTGGTGTAACCGGGATCATATCCCTCGTCATATCAATTCCAATACTCAGGCATTTTGCATATATATTAGGAAAGTGCGAAAGTATATCATTCTTGCTTCTATGCCTGATATCAAGATAAACAAAATCATCCCCCGATTTCTTCATCTCAGAATCTATAGCCCTGGCAACTATATCCCTTGGAGCCAAAGATTTTCGCTCATCATAAAACTGCATAAACTCATCGCCATCCTTATCCTTAAGAACACCTCCAAAGCCCCTTACAGCTTCTGAAATAAGAAATGAAGGATACTCTCCCGGATTGTATAATGAAGTAGGATGGAACTGCATAAATTCCATATTCCGTACCTTTCCCTTTGCCCGGTATACCATCGCAATTCCATCACCTGTGGCAATCGTAGGATTGGTAGTATTTGAATAAATATGACCTGCTCCGCCGCTTGCCATAACTGTTACCTTTGAAAGGATCTTCTCCACCGAATCTGTTCTTGTATTTAAAGCATAAATACCATAACAATTAATGTCATCAGAATGCCTGTCTACAAAAACACCGATATGATGCTGCGTAATTAATTCAACAGCAAAATAGTGGGTCAACACCTCAATGTTGGGTTCCTTATGGATCTGCTCAAGAAGAGCCCTTTCAATTTCAAAGCCGGTAATATCTTTATAATGCAGAACTCTGTGCTCAGAATGGCCGCCTTCTTTAGCCAGGTCGTATATGCCCTGCTGCGTTTTATCAAAGTTGGTACCATAATTAATAATTTCCTGGATCCTCGCGGGCCCTTCTTTAACCACTATTTCAACCACTTCTTTATTACATAAACCATCACCCGCAACAAGAGTATCAGCAATGTGTTTATCGAATGAATCTTCTTTATCCACAACTACTGCAACCCCACCCTGAGCATATTTAGTATTGGATTCATCTTCATTTGATTTAGTAACTATCAGAACCTTACCATGTTTCGCAGCTTTGAGGGCAAAACTTAACCCGGCGATACCTGAACCTACAACTAAGAAATCAACATATTTCATGAAAAACTATTTTGTAAAATGTAATCTTTTATAGACAATGTGGATAAACACGGTAAAGATGTTAATTTTGTGTATAAACAAGTCTAATAATTTTTAATAACAATTCCCGTTAAAGAATTTTATGCAAAATACGACGAATTTTAAGAAAGTTACTAGCACAAAATACATGAGTTCTTAACCTTTTTAACATACCAAGAAATTCACAGTATAAAATAAAAAGAAAAATAGTGCTTAATACATCTGCTTATTTCATAAGGATTTGAATCATAACAAATGTTAATAAAGTGTTGAAAGAAGTATCAAAACAAAGAAATCAAAATTTATGTATCACTTCTTCTTCACATAACTAACACCCTAATAAATCATAAGATTATTTTATATAAAAGTAATTGTATTTTATTGTAATGTCGAGAATGGATACTTTTGAGGAGTTAAACGTAAAGGGTTTTATCGATGAACCCATTGATCCGGTGCTGGATCTTTTTGATGAGATAGAAAAATTAAAGAAAGAGAAAAATGCTGTTATCCTTGCTCATTACTATCAGGAACCTGATATTCAGGATATTGCCGATTATATTGGCGACAGTCTTGGTTTATCACAGGAGGCTGCTAAAACAGATGCAGATATCATTGTCTTTGCAGGAGTGCATTTCATGGCGGAAACAGCTAAAATATTATCACCTGAAAAGAAAGTTTTACTACCCGACCTGAAAGCCGGATGTTCACTTTCCGACAGTTGTCCGCCACACCTGTTTTCTAAGTTTAAAGAGAAATATCCTGATCATATTGTTATAACATACGTTAATTGTTCAGCAGAATTGAAAGCTTTAAGCGATATCGTTTGTACTTCTTCCAATGCCGTTCAGATTGTAGACAGTCTGCCAAAAGATCAGAAAATAATTTTTGGCCCTGATAAGAATCTTGGAAGATATGTGGCAAAAAAAACGGAACGCGATCTGGTGTTGTGGAATGGTGCGTGTATGGTGCACGAGATTTTCTCTTTGCAAAGAATAGTGAAACTTAAAGAAAGACATCCTAATGCTAAATTTATTGCACATCCGGAATGTGAAGACGCTGTTTTGGAGATGGCAGATTATGCCGGATCCACAACCGGACTGTTAAAATATACGATGAACAGTGAGGCAAAAGAATTTATTGTAGCTACAGAAAGCGGTATTATTCACCAGATGGAAAAGGCCAGTCCCGATAAGATTTTTATCCCCGCCCCTCCAAATAATACCTGTGCCTGTAACGATTGCCCCCATATGAAACGCAATACTCTTGAAAAGCTTTATTTATGTATTAAAAACGGTCTCCCTGAAGTTACAGTGCCAATGGAAGTTATAAAAAAAGCGAAAATACCAATTGAGAGAATGCTGGAAATATCAGCCCGGCTGGTACTGTGAAAGTTGACTACTTATAACTTATAGAAAATGTTTGAAAATAAGGAAAGAACAGAAATAGAAAAATTGGGTGAATTTGGTTTGATTGATTATCTCACTAAAAACATCATCATAAATAACCCGTCAACCGTAAAAGGTGCAGGAGATGATGCAGCGGTACTTAATTTTTCAGGAAAAAAGACGCTTATATCAACAGATCTTTTGCTTGAAGGAATTCATTTTGATCTTGCCTATACTCCGTTGAAGCATTTGGGTTATAAGGCCATTCAGGTTAATCTAAGCGATATTTATGCAATGAATGGTACCGTAGGTCAGGTAACGGTTTCACTTGGTTTGTCGAGCAAATTCCCTTTGGAGGCTGTAGAGGAATTATATGAAGGGATGTTACTGGCCTGTAAAAAGTATAATGTGGATATTGTCGGGGGCGACACCAGTGCATCAAAACAGGGATTGGTTATCAGTGTAACGAGTATAGGATATGCTGATGATGAAGAAATTTGCTACAGGAATACAGCAAATGAAGGAGATTTGATTTGTGTTTCCGGAGACCTCGGAGGCGCTTATGTTGGTTTACAATTGCTGGAACGTGAGAAAAAAATATTTCTTGAAAACCCCGCTGTTCAGCCCGATCTTGAAGGTAAGGACTATATAGTTGAACGTCAGTTGAAGCCGGAAGCACGCCGGGATATTGTTTTGCTTTTAAAAGATCTTGGTATTAAACCAACTGCCATGATAGATATTTCTGACGGGCTTTCTTCAGACTTAATGCATATTTGCCGTCAGTCTGAAAAGGGATGCAGCCTTTATGAAGAAAAGATCCCTTTAGATCCGATGACCTATGAAACTGCCAGGGAATTTAACCTTGATCCTACAGTTTGTGCCCTCAGTGGCGGTGAAGATTATGAACTTTTATTCACTGTCAGTCAGTCGGACTATGAAAAAATAAAGAATAATTCAGACATCAGCATTATCGGTCATATCAATGAAAAAGCGTCGGGAATGAACCTGATATCAAAATCAGGCAATGTACACCCGCTTAAAGCTCAGGGATGGAATGCATTCAGTCAGCCTTAAATTAAAAAAGCTATTCTTTTCTTCAATAATAAACTATTCTTCTTCAATAATAAATTTATTATCAATTCTCTTACTGGCTTTCGCCCCCAGTTTTCTTAGATTTTCAACACGGCCAATAAGATTTCCGCTGCCCGACGATAATTTTCCAAAAGCATCAGAATAGGCATCTTTTGCCCGGTCGATATTATCTCCTATTTTCTTCAGATCATTAATAAAACCTACAAATTTATCATAAAGGGCTCCTGCCTTATCGGCTATATCCAGTACATTCCTGGTTTGGAGTTCCTGTTTCCATACAGAAGAAATAGTTTTAAGTGTTGCCAGTAAAGTAGAAGGCGTAACGATCACGATCCTTTTATTCCATGCAAATTCAAATAGTTCAATATCATGCTGAACTGCAATTGCAAAGGATGATTCTATAGGGATAAAAAGAAGTACAAAATCGGGTGAATTAATGCTGTACAGGTCGCAGTAATTTTTAGATGATAAATTTTTAATATGGCTCTTAATAGAGAAGAGATGATCTTTTAGATACTCAAGCCTTTCATTATCCGTTTCGCAGTTAACAAGCCTGTTATAGGCAATGAGAGAAACTTTTGAGTCGATTATAAGATGTTTATTATCAGGTAAAGTAACAACAACATCAGGCTGAAGCCGGTTACCGCTATCATCAGTATAAGCTGCCTGTTTTGTATAACTTTCCCCCTGTATCAAGCCTGATGCTTCAAGGATCCTGTCGAGTACTACTTCGCCCCAGTTTCCCTGTTTTTTGGAATCCGCTTTCAGCGCCTGTGTAAGATTATGAGCTTCGTTGCTGACCTGTTTATTTAATTCCATTAGCTTTGCCAGTTCTCCTTTTAATACATTCCTTTCGTCTGATTCTGATTTATAAACTTTCTCTACCTTTTCTTCAAAGGCTTTTATGTTTTCTTTCAGCGGACTTAGTAAAAGATCCAGGTTACTGCGGTTCACTTCAGTAAATTTCAATGTTTTTTCTTCCAGTATTTTTCCGGCAAGCAACTCGAACTCCTTATTGAACCTGTCATGTAATTTTTCAATCTCTGCTTTTTGTTCGGTGATCTTCTCCTGCTGGGCAGCTAAATAGCTGCGCGTGCTTTCGTAAGACTGATTTATTCCGGCCAGTTTAAAGCGCTCGGATTGTAGTTCGGATATCAATCTTTCCTGCTCCTGTTTCATAAAAAGGGTCATGTTTTCTTTTTCTGAAAAGATGTTTTCCGCCCGCTCTTCAGCCTTTGCAAGTTTTATTTTCAGTTGCTCGTTTTCTTCTTTAACAGCCCTGAAATCCGCGCTATTACTATTTTTCCTGAAAGCACTTATGACCAGTAATACAGTTAAAACAGCTATGATTATGTAGTAGACTTCCATTGCTAAAAATTTTATCAAAATTACACAATATTAGGCATCCATGGAAGCAAAATGCTAATGGCCTAAGAGAATCAATTTATATTTATATGAATATTTGTCATGTTGCCTATATAAAATGTGGCGTTATAAGGGGTTATATGTAAAGAAATAGTTATAATTTTGGCAGGGAATACTTTTTGTGAGTAAATTCATAAAATTTGAAAATATGGGATCATTAGGTTTAATAATTATTATAGCTGTTGCACTCATAAGTTTTATAGTGCAGGCACGTTTTAAAAACCGGTTCAGGGAATATTCAGAAACGCCGTTACTGTCTGGAATGTCAGGAAGAGATGTAGCTGAAAAGATGCTTCATGATCATGGAATTTATGATGTTCAGATTGTTTCTGTTGAAGGATCTTTGACAGACCATTATAACCCGCAGACACACACTGTTAATCTTAGTCCTGAAGTATATGCCGGAAGAAGTATTGCTGCCGCTGCGGTAGCAGCACATGAATGCGGGCACGCCGTTCAGCATGCCAAAGCATATGCGTGGCTTCAGTTCCGCTCGGCTATGGTACCGGTAGTAAATGTTTCAGCAAACCTGTTACAATGGGTATTTATGCTTGGCATTATTATGGCCGCTTCAAGTATGGGATATACTCTTCTGCTTATCGCTTTTGGAGCGATGCTCGTTATGACCCTCTTCAGTCTGGTAACCCTTCCTGTAGAATTTGATGCCAGCAACAGGGCCCTGGCCTGGCTTCAGACCAACAGAGGAATTATGCAGACAAGTATAGAACATAGTAAAGCTAAGAATGCTTTATGGTGGGCCGCTATGACTTATGTAGTAGCAGCTTTAGGTTCTCTGGCCCAGCTTCTTTATCTGGCAATGATATTGTTCGGCGGCAGAAGAAGCAGTTAAAGAAACCGGTAGTTTAAAAACAAAAAAGAGGCTGAAATTACTTTTTTTAATACAGCCTCTTTTTTGTTTTTAAACTTTTTATAATTATTCCGCTTGTTTTTAGGATTTGCTAAAGGCAGCCAGGAGCAGAGGCCCTCCCGTGGTCCCGGCTTTTAGTTCAGCTTGTAAGGGGCTACCATAAAAAACTCGGGTATCCTAACTTCAAATTCTTCGGAATCGACAAGGCGCCGCATGGCATAAGAGCCTTTCATGCTGCCTATATCCGTTTTAAGGTTACATCCTGATACATATTCGTGGCTGGATCCTGGGTCTATAACAGGTTGTAATCCTACCACGCCGTCACCCTCCACGTCTCTGTGTGTTCCGTTTGAATCAAATATGTGCCAGTGCCGGCGCATGAGCTGTACACTGTAATCTGTTAAATTTTCAATATTTATTTTGTAAGCAAACATATAATGATCGTTTACCGGATTTGAATATTCTGGCTGGTAAATAGTTTCCACCGAAATTTTAACGCCTTCAGTAATTTGTGTTACCATAGAATGTATGATTAAATTATTAAATCTTAGTCAAAAATCAAGCCAGCTTTATTAACCTTATCGCCTGATAATCACATGCTGCAAAGATAAAAGAGCTTTTCTTATTAAAGTAAAAGATCAGCTTCAGAAAATTTCTCTTTTATCTCTTCCAGCACTTCAAAAATGAGGTCTCTCTTTTCCAGTGAAACCAGTTTCATCCGGTATTCCTTAAAATCCGGCATCCCTTTAAAATAATTTGCATAGTGCCTTCTCATTTCAAAAATTCCGGTTTTATCGCCTTTCCAGGCAATGGATTTATCGAGATGGGTAATACAAACCTCAATACGCTCCGAAACAGAGGGCCCGGGTAAAAATTCACCTGTTTTAAAGAAGTGTTTTATTTCGCGGAAGATCCACGGATATCCTATTGCTGCCCGGCCGATCATAATTCCGTCTGTTTCATATTCAAGCCGCCAGTTCGCAGCCTTTTCGACAGAATCAACATCTCCGTTACCAAAAATGGGGATGTTAATAGCCGGATTTTTTTTGATATCCCGTATGAGAGTCCAGTCGGCCTGCCCCTTATACATCTGCGACCGGGTACGGCCATGGATAGTGAGCGCTTTGATACCAACGTCCTGAAGCCGTTCGGCCACTTCGTAAACGTTTTTGGTATTATCATCCCATCCGAGCCTTGTTTTTACTGTAACAGGAAGATGGGTGGCATCCACAACAGCCTTTGTCATTTTTACCATTTTGTCAATATCCTGAAGCAGGCTGGCGCCGGCGCCTTTGCAGGCCACATTTTTTACCGGACAGCCGTAATTTATATCGATCAGATCAGGATTTGCCTGAGAGGCTATTTCAGTAGCCTCACGCATGGAATCGATATTGCTTCCAAATATTTGTATACCAATCGGCCTTTCGTATTCAAAAATATCAAGCTTCTGACGGCTTTTTGCCGCATCACGTATCAGGCCTTCCGAAGAGATAAACTCAGTATACATCAAATCCACTCCGTTCTGCTTACATACATAGCGGAATGGAGGATCGCTTACATCTTCCATGGGCGCCAGCAACAGCGGGAATTCACCTAGATCAATATTTCCAATTTTTACCGGCATCAACTGCTAATACTTTTATCTTTGCGTTATTTTTTAATTGCAAAAGTACAAAATTATAGTGTTATGCCTTCATACGGGTCAGTCCAACGTCATCCTTTAATTTCTCTGCTTTTGCTGGTGCTGTTTATTGTTGCGGGGTATATCGTTTTTACGTTTGTATCATTGTTCCTTGCCAGCCTCATCTACGGTAAAAGTTTGATTTCAATTGCAGCCGGGGGCGCTGACGCAGAAACATTGAGGCTGGTCCAGGGGTTAACATCAGCAGGAGCGTTTGTTCTCCCTCCCCTCGTATTATGGGCAACAGAGCGGAGGGCCAGTCCTGGTTATTTTGGAAGCAGTAAACAAATTTCTCCGCTTCTGATCCTGCTTGCTGTCGTTATCATGTTTATTTCTTCTCCATTTGCCGAATGGACAATAAAAATGAACCAGATGATGCATCTGCCTGATTTTCTAAAAGGCATAGAAGACTGGATGAGGGACAAGGAAGAACTGCTTGGAGATCTGACAAAGAAGTTATTGACCATGAATTCTGTTTCAGACCTTGTTATAAATCTCCTTGTTATCGCTTTAATCCCCGCAATAGGCGAAGAACTTATTTTCAGGGGATGTTTGCAGAATATTTTTACCCGCTTAACATCTAACCATCATTGGGGAATCTGGCTTTC
>JAATFW010000057.1 GCA_015654985.1 Sphingobacteriales bacterium
ACCCACAGACGACGGGTCGTCAACCAGCGTAAGGTTGGTTACTTTGATATGCTGGTAAGTGGCATTAAATCCCAGCGTCCACCTGAAATTCTTTTGGGTAACAGCTACCGCATTCAGGGCAAATTCAAAACCGTTGCTTTCTATATTGCCCACATTGGTCGTGGCATTCTGATCAAAGTTCGATCCGGCGGCAACCGGCACATTAGCCAGCAGGTCTCTCGTTTTCCTTGTATAGTAATCAAAAGAGCCCGAAAGGCGGTTCTGGAAAAATCCGAAGTCAATGCCGTAGTTGAAGGCATCTGTGGTCTCCCATTTCAGATCGTTCACGTAAACTGAAGGCCTAAGTACGTCATACCAGGTATCGCCGAACATATACTGCGCATACTGGTTCCCCCGCGCATAGACCGGCAGATAGGAATAGTTGCCGATGCCTTCCTGCTGGGCGGTCACCCCGTAACTGATCCTCGGCTTCAGATCGCTGATGATGCGGTTTCCTTTCAGGAAGTTTTCCTCAGTCATTCTCCAGGCCAGTGCCAGCGAAGGAAATGTTCCCCAGCGGTTGTTGGGGTTAAATCTCGAAGTACCATCACGCCGTACGGCTGCTGTAAGCAGGTACCGCGAAGCATAGGTATAATTTACCCTGCCGTAAAATGAAATTAAGGTATGCCGCTGATCGACCGCAGCAGAGGATGACTGTTCCGCACCCGCAACATTATAGCTTATATATGCAGGGTTTACAGATTTCCAGTACTGGTAATCGTATCCTGCAGTTACATCAAGGGTACTGTTTATAGATTTCAGGTCGTTTGTATAGTTAAGATAACCGGTAAACAGGCGGTTGCGAAGCTCCTGTGAATATGCATCGACAGTTCCGCCTACTGTATATGCACCGGCAGCCTCCGCGGGAATGTAGTTGGAACCCTCTCCTTTCGAATAATCGTATCCCAGGGTTACATGCGCCTTTAATCCTGTAAGTACAGGAACTTTATACTCGGCATCGATATTGCCGATACTGCGGGAAATCCTGCTTTTGTGGATTTCCTGTTTCAGTAAGCCTACCGGGTTCCGGTTGGCCCCTGTTGCGGGATTCCCGTTTTCAATACTTTCGTAATAACCGCCGAAGGCAGTGTCGATCCCCGAATAGACCGGCTGCGTAGGGTTAAAGGCCGTGGCCGACCATACAGCATCTCCATTTGCAAAATGGTTATTATTTACCGATCCTTTCAGGTTGATATTTAATTTTAAACTTCCTTTGAGAAAAGACGGTGAAGCTGCTATGGCGCCGGTGGTGCGGTCTGTTTTGTCTGTGAGAAGGGTTCCGTTCTGACGAAAATATCCTACAGATGCCCTGAAGGGAAGAGAGGGTTTAATACTGCCTGAAAGACTGAAATTATTGTCGGTACCGAACGCATCGTTAAATACCTCGTCTTCCCAGTTGGTCGAAACATCGCCCAGCAGGGCCTTCTGGGCATCCGTTCCCTCTTCATTGATCAGGTCTCTGAACTGACCGGGAGAAAGCACTTTACTCAGCCCCAGACTGTGCTGCAGCGACACCACGGAAGAAAAATTTGCCTTCAGCCTGCCTCCGCCCTTCTTTGTAGTAATGATAATCACACCATTGGAAGCCCGTGAACCGTAAATAGCCGTAGAAGATGCGTCTTTCAGTACGGTCATACTTTCAATGTCGTTCGGGTTGATCAGACTCAGAAAATTGCTGCTGTTTCCGCTGATGCCGCCGTTTTCCAGCGGCACCCCGTCAAGTACGATCAGCGGGTCGTTGCTTGCACTCAGAGAAGCTCCTCCACGGATGCGGATCGTACTCCCGGAGGTGGCCGAGCCGCTGTTCGACATGATCTGCACCCCGGCGACCTTTCCGTTGATCAGTTGTTCGGGTGAGCTGACCAGCCCGCCATTAAAGTCTTTCGTCCCGACGGTAGTGATGGAACCGGTCAGGTCCTTTTTGGCGGTAGTTCCATAGCCCACTACCACTACTTCGCTCAGGTCGGTTGCTGCGCGGCCCAGCTTAAAGTCGACCACTTCATCCTTTTTTAGCTCAATGCTCTTCCGGATATCGCTGTACCCAACAAACCTGACGGTAATGAATATGGTGCCCAGCGGCACTCCGGTCAGCCTGTAATTTCCTTTTTCATCAGAAGAAGCGGACCTTCCGCCGGTTACCGCAATGGATGCGCCTGGCAAAGATTCGCCGTTTTCATCTGAGATGTGGCCTCTGATGGTTGCTGTCTGACCGAACACCAGCGTGACGATACAAACAAACAGGATCATCATAGTAAATTTTAATGCATACGCTCGTTTCATTTAGTATGGTTTAATTGATGTAGTACTGGTTTATAACCGGCTCATAATTATTTAAGACAATAATAAGAAGACAAGGGCCATTTCAATTTGTTCAAATCGTCATTTATCTGTTTCATTTTGTCTTTTTCCTCAGAAAAAGTTTTATTATTGGGTTCTCAACCGATATGAAGCTCTCAGCAGAAAACGTATTTACCGGAAGCAGGCCCTGGATGGTATTCCTGCTGACTGCATTTTTCTTCTTTTTTACCGGTTCCGGCGGATATTCTCAAACCCAGCAGATCAGCTTCAGCCTGATCAGCTATGACGACGGCTTATCAAACAGCACCATCGAAAGTATCACCCAGGACAGCCGGGGGTTTATATGGATCGGTACCCGCGACGGGCTGAACAAATACGACGGCTACCGGATGACGGTTTTCAGAAACAGGAAGAACGACACCAGCTCCATCAGCGATAGTTACATCAAATACATTTACGAGGACAGCCGGAAGGAGCTCTGGATCGGCACCACCAACGGGCTGAACCGTTTTGATCAGGAGAGCCAGCGCTTCCTCTCGTATTTTCACCGCCCAGGTAACCCGCAGACAATTTCGGGCAACTACATTACCTGCATTATGGAAGACAGGAAGCACCAATTGTGGGTAAGTACTGCAGATGGAGGATTGAATATCCTGGACCGGAAAACGGGTACAGCAAGGCATTTTACCAGCACTTCCTCGCCGAACAGTCTGAGCAACAATAGTGTAAATTATGTTTTTGAGGACAGCAAGGGGACGATCTGGGCTGCTACTGCCGGGGGGCTGAACCGTTACCACCCTGAAAGCGGTACCTTCACCCGCTATTTTACCACCGGTTACACCGCCTTTAAGCAAATAAAGGAAGATGCCTCCGGCCAACTGTGGATAGCAACAGAAGGCAGCGGCATTCTGGTCTTTAACCCGCAAAAAGGCACAACCAGAAACTTCAGGCACAGCGATACAGCAAAAGGAAGCCTCGGAAACGACCTGGTGCTCTGCCTGCTTACCGCACGTAACGGGCAGATCTGGGCAGGAACCATTAACGGCGGATTAAACCTGTTTAACCCGGAAACGGACACCTTTACCAGGTACAGCACCGAGCCGGGTTATATCTCCGGACTCTCGCAGAGAACGATCTCCGCGCTTTTTGAAGATAGACAGGGAAATCTCTGGATCGGTACCCACCGCGGGGGAGTTAACCTTTATACCCCTGCGGCGAAAAAGTTCAGCGTTTACCGGCAGGAGACCCGGCCGGGCAGCCTCAGCTATAACGATGTAAAATGCTTTGCGGAAGATCATTCCGGCAGGATCTGGATTGGCACCGATGGCGGCGGCCTTAACCTCTTCAACCGGAAAGATCAGACCTTTACGGCATACCGGCATAAAAGTACCGACCCGCACAGTCCCGGATCGGATGCCGTGCTCGATATCACTGAAGACAGCAAAAACCGACTCTGGATAGCAACCTGGGGCGGCGGCCTTAACCGCATGGACGTTGCCACGGGTACCTTTACCCGCTTCAGGAACAACCCTTCAGACCCCGCGTCGATCACTTCCGACTTCGTGCAGAATGTATTCGAAGACAGCAGGGGAATCCTCTGGGTGGGTACCTATTTCGGGGGGCTCAACCGCTTCGATGCTGCAACGGGCAAATTTCAGCGGGTAACTGCCTCCCCGGATGGAAAATCGGCACTCACAGGCAGCAACATCATTGCCCTGAATGAAGACAGCGACGGCAACCTCTGGATCGGCACCGACGACGGAGGGCTCAACTGCCTGAACAGAAGAACCGGCAGGTTCGAACACTATTTCGATAAGCTGAACAAAAAACCGGATCTCAGGATCGTGTTTCGCGACCATAAAGGAAGATTGTGGGTGGGGCACGAGGGCCTGTATCTCTTTGATCCCCTGCGGAAAATATTCAGGCTTTTCACTTCCCGGGCCGGACTGGACAGGGTCTTTATAAAGGGAATAGAAGAGGATAGCCGCGGAAACCTCTGGATCTCTGCCTCCGCCGGAATTGTCAGGCTGAACCCTGAAAGTCTCCAGGTGCGCAGCTACAATACCCGGGATGGCTTGCAGGCAATGGAATTTGAAGCAGGCGCCAGCCTTAAAACACGCAGCGGGCAGATCTTCTTTGGCGGCGTGAATGGGTTCAACGCCTTCTATCCTGAAAGTATGAAAAATAATCCATGGGTCCCTCCTGTTTATATTACCGGATTCCAGATCTTCAACAGGGATATCCGGGTGGGCGACGGGAACGCCATCCTCCAAAAAGATATCACATATACCAGGGAAATACGGCTCAACTACCGGCAGTCGAGCATTTCCTTCACCTTTGCCGCCCTGAATTACCTTGCATCAGCCAATAACAGGTATGCATATATGCTCAGCGGCTTCGACAGGGACTGGAATTATACCGGCGGCCGTATGGCGACCTACACGAACCTCGACCCCGGAACCTACACCTTCAGGGTGATGGCATCCAACAACGATGGGGTATGGAATAAAAAAGGAGCTTCGGTAACTATCATCATCAGTCCGCCCTGGTGGCAAACCTGGTGGTTCAGGACGCTGCTTGCGGCAGTGGCGCTGGGCTCTGCCTATGCCCTTCATATCTATCGTAAAAACCGGCATATCCACCGGTTGAACGAAGAAAAAAAGGAAGAGATCCACCAGATGCAGCTCCAGTTCTTCACCAACATCTCGCATGAATTCAGGACACCGCTTACCCTGATCTCGGGCCCTGTTGAAAACCTGATGAACACAGAAAAAAGACCGGAAGTATTGCATGCCTATGGGCAGGTGCTGCGTAATTCGCGAAGGCTGATGAATCTCGTCAACGAACTGATGGACTTCAGAAAGGTGGAATCAGGAATCCTGCAACTGAAAGCCGTCCCTGGTAACATCAACGTTTTTCTCGACGAGATCACCTCGGAATTCGACAACTGGGCCGCACAGAAAAAAGTGCTGTTTACGGTTGAGAATATCCCACAGCCCTGTCAGCATGTGTATTTCGACCGGCAGATCCTTGAAAAGATCCTGCTTAACCTCATTAACAATTCGTTCAAATACACTCCCGATGGCGGCAGTATCCGGGTAAAGCTTTTTTTCTCAAAAGACGAATTCCATCCCGCATTTTCCAATGAGCTGAAAGTAACCGGTCCTTACCAGGCAAAAGAATACCTGTATATTCTTGTTTCCGACAGCGGCATAGGAATCTCTTCCGAATCGATCGGGCACCTGTTCCAGCGCTATTACCGCATCACGTCATCCCACCTCGGCTCGGGTATCGGCCTGGCGTTCGTAAAAACCCTCGTCATGCTGCATAAAGGACATATTTTCGTTTACAGCGAACGAAATAAAGGCACCGAATTTCTCCTCGCCCTGCCGTTCAGGGCAGAAGATTATACCGAAGGAGAGCGCTGGACAGACAACAACGGCAACCTGCGGCTCGAGAGCATACATTCGGAATGGGATACTACTCCCCCTGTTCCAGAACAGCCACTCAAAAACCCGAAAGCCCTCCGGGGTAACGGCAAAAGGATCCTGATAGTGGAAGACAATGCTGAACTTCGTCATTTCCTGAAAGAAAGCCTTGAAGGGTATTACCGGATCGCCGAAGCCTCCAACGGAGCCGAAGGCCTGCAGCAGGCTGCCGCCCATATTCCCGATCTGATTATCAGCGATGTAGTAATGCCCGGGATGGACGGCATTGAATTCTGCCGCGAGGCAAAGAAAGATGAGCGGCTTAAGTCCGTTCCCTTTATTTTACTAACCGCAAAGGACGCGCTGGAGGCGCGTATTGAAGGCATTGGTTCCGGCGCCGACTTCTATTTCTCAAAACCCGTCAGCATCAATCTGCTGCACCTTACTATCCGGAATATTTTTGAACACGAAAACCAACTCAGGGAGCAGTATATCCGCGACTACCACTCCGAAATAAAAGCCGCAACAGATTCGGATAAAGACAGGCAGTTCATTGATCAGCTTGTGGCCTTAATAGAATCCCAGATTATTAATCCCGACCTCGACGTCGAATACCTCTGCAGTCAGCTCAACATGAGCCGCACCAAACTTTACGAAACGGTACGCCGCATCAGCGGCCAGTCCATCGTCGAATTCGTTCGTACCATTCGCCTCAACAAAGCTGTACAAATGCTTATACACGAAGATTTGTCACTTTCAGAAGTCATGTTCCGCGTCGGCATACAAACCCAGTCATACTTCACGAAAGCCTTTAAAAAAGAATTTGGCAAAACTCCCACTCAATTCCTGAAGGAACTGAAAAAAGTTTAGATCACTGCATGGGGCATTGATTAAACTGGCTTAAGGATGAAAACCTCAATATGAGAAAAATCATACAAAAAATTTACAGGGAGTATTTTCTGCAGCAAGCTGAAACAGGACCGGTATGTTCCTTCCGTCACACTGGTACCGCGCTATAGCGGCACCTCCTATACGCTCAATCCCGCCGGGGCAGAAATGATGTATTTCCCAATTTTTACGGTGGGGAAGAAATGAAGCAGGCGATCATTGAATGATCACCTGCCTACATTATATAAACGCCGCTTTGGCTCTATTTCACCATTCGTCTAAGAGACATAGCATACCCAAAATGTATCCCATCGTGCACTGCCGCCCACCTGATTGCATCATCAATTGTTAAAAGCTCAATTCCTGAATGCAGAGTACATGGATTATAATCATCAAGCAGGCCGCTGTAAAAATCATCTTCTGTCTTGTCAATTACAGTAATAAGATAACCGGCCAGTTTTTCGAATTCTTCCGGATTCACTGGTGCCTCAGGTCTCGTTCCTCTCCGGTATTTGCTGATGTATGTTTCTTCGACCAGAGGAGTTTTATTACCAAATTCATAGCAAAGGATCTGCTGGCTGACAATAATGTGCCCAAAATTCCAGATGACGTTATTATTAAAGCCATCAGGTACTTTGTTGATTTGTTCAGTTGAAAGCGCTGAAATTAACTTAAGAAAATTCAACCTGTTCTTTCTGATATTGTTAAAGGTTCGTTCCATCCGCTAATATAGAATAAATTTTCAGACGTGGTTTGCCGAAAAGATTGACTTCTCTATTGTTTTTCAGAAAAAATCGTTATTTTTCATTCCTCATGAAGTTCGACAAAAATAAGGGGCTAAAAGTCGTCTTTTTTCTCATTTTATTTGCATCTGCAGCCTGCCGTAATAAGCAACAGGAGCATGAATTGCCATTAGAGAATAGCGAAAGGAAGGAACTAACAACCAAACCACTCAATTTTGAAAAAAAACAGGCAGTAAAATGGACAACCAAACCATTTCCCGGTTTGAACAGCTTTCCCCTAAAGCAGTTCAGCTTAAAAAACATTCCTTCAAAACCATTCACTACAGGTGGTGAAGTATACGCAGGGAAGCCATCCGGAGAAGAACCCATTCGTCTGGATTACCGGGATACGTCTTCCGACCTCAAAAGTATACCGGCAAAACCGCTTAGTTTTAAAGTCACTCTCCTTCCTGCACCGAACAGAATTAAAGCGATGCCTCCAAAAGGAACTCAGGGTAGCTTCAGGGGAATACTAAGTTACGGACAGGATGAAGGTCTTGTCGGATCAATTATTATATTCAGCCGCTGTGACCGGTACGGGCTTTTATGGATTGGTACCGAAAAGGGACTGTGCGTATATGATGGCGAGAATTTCGAAGTTTTCAACCTTGGCCCCGGAATGGAGAATATGATCACTAATCTCCTTGAAGATAAAAACGGAGCTATGTGGATAGGTAATTACCAGGGAAAAGTTTTCCTGTTAGACAGAAGAAGCCGCGTATTGAAACAAGCCGAAGATCCGGATCCATCCCCCGCTATTATTTTGGGTATGGTGGAGGATGATGAAGGCAAGATCTGGATCACTTCGTCAAATGGTAAATTGTCTATAATTGATCCTTCTGATAATACTATTCGGATTTTAAATAAAAAAGGAGAGCTGAACAACGATGTCACGAGCAGGATAACCAGGGACAGGTATAATCGTGTCTGGGTGAATAATAGCGGAAGGGCTAGTGTCTGGGATTTAAAAAATCACACAATACGCCATATAGATAAAATTCGCGGGAATGAAACCATCCTGTCGGCCCTGGAAGATAATACAGGAACGATGTGGATATCGACTTCCAAAGCAACTCTTTACAAAATTAGTCGCGACGGGCATTTTGCCATTCCTTCGGGCGTCCACTTTAAATATCCTGTATATACTCTTGCCAAAGATAAAAAAGGGAATATCTGGGCAGGATGCGATAGCGGCCGGATATATGTCTACAACCCTTCCAGGCAAACGGTTGAATTTATGCGTATTGATGTTCCTACCAGGGTATTTGACTTCACCGAAGACAGGCAGGGACAAGTATGGATTTCACTTGCGGGTACTGGCGGAGGGTATCTTATAAAGAGAAATGAAGGGAAGGCCGGAAATTTTGGCCGCATGCAGGGGATGACCGATAATAATGTATGGGGATTGCTGGAAGATAAAAAAGGAAATATCTGGATGGGAACCTATAACGGCATCGACATTTATGACCCTGCCCACGAACAGATCAGGCACCTCGGCACGGAACAGGGATTGAAACAGCTACGGCAGGTCCGCTTATTACAGGTGAACGATGAAGTGTGGACCGGAAGTGACAGTGTAATCAATATCATTAATACCGATAAAGGAACCATCAGAACATTAGGCCGGTCTGCCGGGTTAGACATGCGATTCCTGTCGTATTTGCAAAAAGATTCACACGGAAGAATATGGGCGGCATCGTTTGATGGCCGGTTAAGGATCATTGATCTCCATTCGAATACCGTCAGCTTTTTTGACAACCCCAACCCTGACAGTGCTGTTTCCTTTATAAAAGAAGATTCTTCAGGATTTATTTGGATCGGCATCCGTGATTATGGAATATATGTTTTAGACCCGGATCTGAAACATATGCGTCAGGCTACGGTAGCCGGGGGACTGGCAAGCGGAAATGTGACAGATTGGGTTGAAGACGATTCGAAAAATATCTGGCTGTCCACAGAAAATGGGATCCAGCGGATAAATGCAGGATTGAAAACTTCTGTTATCCTCGGAACAGATGAAGGCTTACCTAAAAAGGAGTCTTATTCAATAGCCAGAAGAGGCAAATTAATTTATGCAGGAACCTCGGATGGACTGGCCGTTATTGGTCCCGTCCCTCCTGCCGGGAAAAAGTCTCTGTGGCCTGTAAGGGTTTATAAAAAGTCGCAGGGACTTGCTTACCTCGACTTCAACCAGGGGACGATGATGTTCACCAGAAAAGGGAAATTATATGCTGGGGTTGAGCAGACACTGCTGGTAATGGAAGAACCAGGCATTGATACTGTGGTGCCTTCTCCCTTTATTACCGGAATTGATATTCTTGGAGAAAGCGCCTCTTTCCTTCCCCGTGACTTGCCTGAGGACGCAAAGACTCAGGATACTCTCCGGAAAGCAGACACCGGATCCGTTCACACACCGAAAGATAAAATGGCATCGCGTTCTGATGCACTGAGAAAACGCCATATTGTTTGGAAAGATGTGCAGGGACCTTTCAATATGCCGGAAGGCCTGGTACTTCCTTATAATCAGAATTACCTGACTTTCCACTTTACGGGTTCACAACTAAGCAATCCCGACAACGTACGTTATCGCTATATTCTCGAAGGGGTAGATAAGGTGTGGAGCCAGGTTTCTGATCAAAATGTTTCCGACAACTATCGTGATCTGCCGCCCGGAAAGTATGTATTTAAGGTGGCTGCCAAAGGTTTTAATAATCTGTGGAGTGCCCCTTATTCTTTACATTTTTCTATCAGCCCTCCATGGTGGAAAACATGGTGGGCGTTTGGGTTCTATCTGCTGTTGCTTGCCGGGGCAATAAGGGCCTTCATCATTTATCGCTCCCGCCAGCTTCAGGCGGAAAACAGGTTACTTGAAGAGAAGGTTGCCCAACGTACCGAAGAACTCAATATGTCGCTGAAAAATTTGCAGGCAACACAATCACAACTCATTACCGCAGAAAAAATGGCTTCGCTGGGAGAGCTTACTGCGGGTGTTGCACATGAAATTCAAAATCCGCTGAATTTTGTCAATAATTTCGCTGAAGTAAGTATCGAACTTGCTTCGGAGCTAAAGGAGGAAATAGAAAAGTTATCCTCTGAAGCTGTTAAAGATAATCTTCTGGATCTTACAGATGATCTTATCCAGAACCAACAGAAGATCAATTACCATGGGAAACGGGCTGATTCTATTGTAAAAAGCATGCTTCAGCATTCGAGAGCCAGCTCGGATAAAAAGGAACTGGTCGATATTAATGCACTTGCTGATGAATATTTACGTTTAGCTTATCACGGAATGAGGGCAAAGGATAAAAGCTTTAATGCTGAACTGGTGACTCATTTTGATGAAAGCCTGCCTTTAGTTAGTATAGTTCCCCAGGAGATAGGCCGCGTACTGCTTAATCTGCTTACTAATGCTTTTTATGCCACTCTTCAAAAGAAGAAAACTGCCGACGAAAAGTATAAGCCGGAGGTGAGTATCAGCACTTTATTAAAAGGAAGTACAGTGGAAATAACAGTAAAAGACAATGGGACAGGCATACCGGATGTGATAAAAGGCAAAATTTTACAACCCTTTTTTACTACCAAACCTACGGGAGAAGGCACCGGGCTTGGCTTGTCGTTAAGTTATGATATTGTAGTAAAAGGGCACAACGGTTCGATCAATATTAATAGTGCAGAAGGAGAATTTTCCGAATTTATTATAACACTTCCGGTGCATGCTCATGATAACTTCATAACCAATCAAAAATAAACCTGGTAAAACATATCATCAGTACCGCCGAAAATAATTAAATTGCAGTGATTGACTAAGTTTTTAGTTGTTGATAATGAAGTTGCCGGTGAAAATACAAAGCTTATGATTGCTTGTACTGGGAGTCTTCATAGCATACTCCAATACAGGAAAGGAAATTGCTATTATTGATTTACTAACTAAGGTATTCTCTGACTTTTAATCTGATAAAGCCTTTCACTTCTTCCCAGGTTTGCCCTTTTAAACTAACGGGGCCTTCACTTTCTTCTGCATCTTCAAAATAAGTGAGAGCAGAAGGAACAGAGATCAACAGCATTTGCTTTGGAAATTTAGCCAAGTGATAATTAATCATTTCTGATAATTCATAATGATGCATTAATTCGTAGATGTCCCAAAAATCTTTTTTCTTTCCTCTTCCTAAAATTGCATTGATCTTCATTGCGATAATATCCTCGTCACTATAAATTCTTATATCATCAATAATGGATGCAGGGGCAATTACCGGATGATCATATTTGATAATATCTACTTTAATGTCCTGTATAAAACAGAATATAGCCCAATTTGATCGGGTTTCTTCAAAAACAAAGTCGTTTAAAAATTCTTTGGTAAGTGCTTCAAGTATAACTTCACGATCAAAGCTACTATGGCCAAACAGATCAAGATCCACTGAAATACGATGCCCGTATTTTAAAGCTAAGGCGGTACCTCCCACCAGAAAGAAGTTCTGTAGTTCAGGTAAACCTTGTAATCTTTTTAGTATGGCGAAAGCCCGGGGTTCAACCGTCTTAAGGTGTAACATTTGAATTGGTTAACAGGTGTATCGATCACTGCACTGGCCAGATGCAGCCTTTGTTCCGGGAGGTGTCTGACATTTAACAATACAGACTTAATAAGTTCATCGCCATAGAACCTTCTGCATTGGCGGATATCTTCAACGTCTCCCCTTTCGAATACCCTTTCTATAATAAAGCCAGCTTTAACGACATAATCCAAGGCCTCAAAATTCACATCCCAAAAAATGCGTTTATTTAGCTTCGGCTTATTATTTAAAAGAGACATAATGCGAATATATGCTATTGTGTTTTATTAATCAATCTTCTTTTCGTTATCTGTTCAACTCAATCGTGTTTTGCTTCAATACCTATGAGGCGTGCTATAGTTAAAAGAACCATTCAATGCCTGTTGTTCGCGGCAGTTCTTACCGGCTGTGCGGGTGTAGAAAAGTATAACCGCAATATTAATGATAAGGTAAGCAATAGCCTCAAGAAAAGGGCCAGCCTGTCAAACGGCTACCTGACCGTAAAGACGGAAAACCTGGATAATTTCTTTAATTCTCTCTGCTTTCCCTGTTGCTGACGAACCGGCACTGTAATGGATTACGAAGCCGAAAAATGCAGTTTGTAAGTCTTACAGAGGGGGGTTAGTCATGATAATCAGCAAAAATACTTTCCAGCATTAATCTATTACCAGCCGACGATACCGTTCCGGTATGCTGCACTCCAAAACCACCAAATGTATTCTTTTCGATCGTTGCCGATAAGTTGACTTCATGGACCAATCCGCTGTCTTTCTGTGATTGTTGTTGTTTGCCCGTGGTTGTCACCTGCGCTGTAAGGACATTTCCTGCCGCCCTTAACCTGACTGTACACCCCGGCAAAAAGACAGATGAGTAGAGATCCCTGCTGATGGGTGTTCCGGCGCCTTTTACAAATTTAAATAACGTAAATTTTACGCCTTCTCCAAACGATGGCGTTCTTTGTATCCTTAATCCGTATCCGGTTGACGTTTTGGCGTCAAACTTAATATAGATATCTGCGTACTGACCTGTAGCGCTGCCAAACCCCTGCCCCGATGCTTTATGCGGACTTAGGTTGACCGTAACGGACATATCTCCATATGTCCCGGCCTGTGAATAGAGAATCCTTGCCCCTCTTCCGGTTGTCATCAATCCGTACCTGTCAATTGTCCCCGCATATCCCTGTCCGTATGTCCAGCCATTTCCCTCTCCCGGCTCCCATTTAAAATCATCACTTAAATCAACAGGACGATGGGTATCAAGTGTCCAGAAGCCATCGCGGATAACAGCACTTTTTTGAACGGGTAGATTCCCGAAGTTTGTATAAATGCTTCGTTTTATAACATCGCCCGCCTCTATCTTTTTGCTTATCACCACTACCGGATCACCAACTTTACTTGACTGATGTTTAGGTTCAACCTTTACCACCAGGTAATATCCGATATCCCCCGTTGTTAATGGATATGTTTTAAGGGGTTCATTTAACCTGGTAACAGCTACTTTTATTGAATCACTTCCATCAGGTAAAGTTGCCCGGTACCAGGTAATATCAGAATTATCCTTCCTGGTATCAGGATCAAGGGAATAATCTACACTGATACTGCCATTTTCAGGTTTTTCTATACTTAATTGTTTAGTAAACGTAGGTGCCGGCAAAGGCCTGGCAAGTACGTCTATATAGATCAACGACTGTATGCCTCCAGGTGTTTCTGCCTTAATATATCCTGTAAGCGTCTTTTCAGATGTATTATAGCCTGAAACGGCAACAGTTCCGTTGGGATTTGATATAATGGAAAGTAATTTTTCGTCGCTCACAGTCCATTTAACCGGTGTACCTGTTCTTACCCTAACGGGATAAACAGTATAAGATACAATCGCCGTTTCCTGTGTTTCTGCCTTAATTTGCGTCTTATCAGCCGTCAGTTTTAAACAGTACGCCATGTTTGCATAACTGCCCAATCTTGCTCTTTGTCCGGCCGGATCCCAGTCGTCATCACCCCGCAGAAGGTTATAGATGTTATATTCGCCGCCTGCTTTAAATGGTCTGAGAGATTGGAAATCCAGATCAACCGACAATGCCGGCATTGACGCGCTTATTGAGACTGGCTTTCCTCTCAGTGTGTTATTATAAACATAATGCCGTGCTTCAGGAATTGGATGATCTGTCCATTCGAGTCTGTTTACATTCCCGGTGAATACACCATCAATAACTGCAAAAACATTATTCTTCTTGGCAAAGAATATAGTTGAATTAGCGCCTGAATCGCGCAAAACTGCATCAAATTTGCAGCCCAGGTATACCTGGATAATGTTCGACGCGCTGCCTGAAGGATGATTGGAGTAGAATTTAAAACTGCAGTTTTTAAAGACGTTCAGATCTCCAGTCCCAATGGCATCATCCGTACACTGAAAAAAGCAATTGGAGTAATAAGCCCGATGCGGCTCATCACTCCTGGCAAAAACGTTCAGGAAACTGATAAATTTACAGTTTTCAAATAACCATTTATCCATATGCCCTTCATGTGCTTTGGTAATTACCTGCGCCTGTGTGATGGTTTTCTGCCTCCTTGTGTGATTTTTAGAAGGGTCCCCCGGATAAACCAGATCTACATTGCAATAGTTGCCAAAAGTAATATTATATGCATGGAAGCCATCACCCACTCCCAACGTGTTCCAGTTTCCGATAGACCCGGCCATTTGTCCCCGGTCGCCCGCGATGATGGTATGATCAGGATTATCAGACAACCCGATCAGGGTGATATTGGCCTGAGGTATTTTCAGTCCGATTAATTTATTCTCTTTATTATCTGCAGCCGGATCATCCGTCCAGTAAACATCCGGCTCCAGATAAATAACGGTCGGTTCCTGTTCAGTTCCGTCTTTAGCAAAAGCCGCAGCTTCCTGTAATGTTTTAAATGCATACCGGCCCAGTCTTTTCTTGTCCAGTCCGGCATTTACATATAAAGCTTTTTGGCCTAACAAAATGGTTTTCCCGTGATGTTTAATCCGGGTAACTCCTGAATTGCCGCCGGGAAATGCATCTGCGGAGTTAACTTCTGCAATAAGAATCAAAGAAATAATGGTTAAAAGAATAAACAATATGTTTATTCGAAAGGATATTGCTCTCATTTTCTTCTGTTTGGAATAACGTTATCTGTATAACAGATCAAAAAAGCCTCCTCTTCATATACCGCTTATTGAACGGATATATGAAGTGGAAGCCCCCGGTAATTATTAATATCCATAGTCGTTTACAAGGTATCCAACCTGGCTGTCGATATCACTCTGAAATATCGGCCAGAATTGCTTTTTATCGGGATCATTCAAAAAATAATTTGTTATTCTCTTATCTGTAATAACCTGTTTCTGCCATTCTATCTGACTCCAGTTGCTGCCTGCCGGTGCAGCAGATTCTCCCGGATTAAAACCATAAAATTCCAGCGATTCGCCATCGCTCTTCAGCCTGTAATAAACAAGGTTCGGAACATTCAGATATTCATCACTCAGATCTCTCAGATGTGCCATTTTCTGTTTGGTCAACTTTACTCTTTCGCCTAAAAGATTCCATCTGATAAGATCCTGCTTGCGCAGCATTTCTCCTCCCAGTTCAAAAGCCCGTTCGTTAACAATCGCATTAAATACAGCCTCTTTCGAAGTAAGGCCGTTAAGATAGGCGGTAACTTTAGTTGCCCAAAGGCTCTGCGGAAAAGCCCTCTGACGAATCAGCTCAAGTTGTTTTTTAGCAGTTGCCTGGTCATTCAGTTCGTTCAGCACCTCTGCATACATCAGCACAACATCGGCATATCTCATATACATTTGTTTGAACCCATCATCTCCGCTTACTACACGAACCTTGGCCATCCATTCATAACGGTATTTACCCCAGTTCCATCCGGCTTTATCACCGTCTGTATTAACCACCTGTTTGGCTTTTTGCCATTTATAAGGGATACAGGTAACATCGCGGCGGATATCCTGAGTATCAAAATCGTAATAGAAAGTTGGGGAAGGAACATTTACGCCTCCTTTTTTGGTTGAGTTTACATACTTGTCTGCATCATAATGATAAATGGCGAATGACTGAAGCATACGGCCGCGGCCGGCAGCAAAAGGGATTTCAAACAGCGGTTCTTCTCCCGCGGTTACCACATCCTGGCAATTCTTCATAAAGATATCTACGAAGTTTGTTTCCAGTTTACAGGTATTACTGCCAATCACCTCTTCCAGTTCCTTTTTTGCGATCGGGTAAAGCACACTTTTCTGAAGGTCAGGATCATTGCTAAGCCGGATAACACTGCCGCTGTGGTCATTTTCCAAATCTGCAGGACGCTGTCCATAACCCGCTGCCATCAGGCAGAGACGGGCCCTAAAAGCTTTTACAAAAGCTTTATTGATCCGCTCAACGGTACCGGTTCTGCTGCTTCCTTTCGGCCAGGGCACATACTCTTCTATCTCGCCGAGGTCGGCAATCAGCCTTTTATAGATTACATCCCTGTCTGATTTTTTCATATATATGGTACCGGGTTCTACCGGCTCAAAACGCGCCGGAACGTCACCCCAGCCCCTCAGCAGGTCATAATAGTAAATGGCCCGCAATGCAACTGCTTCAGCGTAAAAGTATCCCATATTATTTCCCGGCTTAGGATCACCATATTCTTTAATGCCTTTAATACACACATTGGCCACTTCAATCGCATTGTAAAAGCACGACCATGGATTGGGATCTTTTGTTCCCGACATCTGCGCATTCGTAGCCGATGCAGAATAAGTACATAATTCTGAGCGGTCGTCAATATCTGTCGGATTAAAGATCTCAAGATCCGTATTCATACCATAATAAGGCTGGAACCGGCCCCGCAGAGAATTCGTCTGGGCAAAATAACTGTAAATATTAAATATCATATTCTCAGTCAGCGTTTCATTAGCAAATACCACCTCTTCTGAAAAAGATGACTGGCTTGGTGCGTCCAGATATTTCTTACAGGAAGAACTTAAAAAGACCAATACCACAACGCATATTATATGTTTAATCGTTTTCATGTTTATAATTTCTGTCTGTCATAAATTTATATTCGCTCCTATTACAAACTGGCGGCTCTTGGGATAGGCAGAATAATCTACACCCGGAGTTACCCTGTTATTCCTTCTGGTATCCGCTTCAGGATCAAATCCGGTATAATTGGTCAGGCAGAAGAGATTATACCCTGTAAGATAAATCCGTATATTATTGGCGTGGATCTTTTTGACAAATAAAGCAGGCAAAGTATAGCCTATTGAAGCGGTAGCCAGCCTGAGGAATGATCCGTCTTCAACCGCCCAGCTGTGAAATACGGATTTCTTCATGTACGGCGACCATAAAGTGGTATTTTTATTCATCTCCGCTAACTGCGCCGGGTCATTGACGATTTCGCCGACAGCGGAAAGGTTGGTCCATCTTTTACCTTCCTCCATAATGGTGCTCATATTCCTGAACTGATACTTGGTTGGAGAGGTGAACTCAATTTTATCGGCATTATAGATATCATTACCAAAACTCCAGGTAAAGTTGGTCATCAGATCAAAACCTTTTACCCTCCCTGAGATACTGAATCCGCCTGTATGGAGAGGATTAGCATCCCCGATAATCGTTTTATCTGATTCAGAGATCTTGTTGCCCGCATCACCGTCTATATTTTTCAGTTTCAGTCCGCCGGGCCTTACAGCGTCGGCACCTGTTACTTCAGTAGCATCTGCCACCCCCTGCTTTAAGATCCATTTGGTGCCATCATAGTTATCGAAGTCTGATACTTCATAGCGGCCATCAGTTAGAAATCCATACATCTGCCCGATCGGCTGGCCCGGCTGAATAATGAAATCGGCGCCCACCTCGGTATTTTGCCAGTTTGTAGCCTTAGTATATCCTGAAGTAAGAGGCCCGAGATTTAAAACTTTGTTTTTGTTAAAACTTATATTAAAAGAGAAATCCAGCCCATAGTCTTTTCTTTTAACAGCCGCGTAGTTCATGGATATTTCCAGGCCTTTATTCTGAGTTTCTCCTATGTTCTGATACTGGGTATTATATCCTGACCCCATGATCGTAAATTCCATGAGCAGATCTTTTGCATTATTTTTATAAAGTTCGGCAGTACCGGTGAGACGCCTGTTAAACACTGAAAAGTCCAGTCCCAGGTCCAGAGAACGTGTCGACTCCCATTTGAGGTCGGGGTTATTTAGCGTGGTGCCGGCAGTCCACCATGAATCGGCTATGCTGAGCCAGGGCTTTGGATCTGCCACTCCAAACGTTTTAAGGGTTTGTCCGGCAGGTATATTGTTATTTCCCGAAATGCCATAGCTCAACCGCAGTTTTAATTCATCAAGCCAGTCTCTTTTTATAAACGGCTCATCAGACATTCTCCATGCAACTGCTGCCGACGGAAAATATCCCCATTGATTGCCGGGAGTAAATTTGCTGGAACCATCTGCCCTTAGTGTTCCTGTGAATAAATATTTACCCTGGTAATCATATAAAACACGGGAGAAAAATGACATGAGCTTGTTGTCGGGGTAGTAGAACCTGTTATATTGAACCGGGTCTCCCTCTCCCAAAAAATGAAAGGCCATATCTGCGTTAAAAAAGTCAGGAAGTCCCTCTGTACGGCTGTTGATCTTATCAGAAGCAGCCAGGATCGTTTCCTGCCCGAGTAATACGGTAAGCGATTGGTTATTACTTAATAAGTGGCCAAATTTAAAATTTAAAGTATTGGTGTTCCTGAAAGTCCTGGTATATACATCAGAGGTCTGTACCAGCGGCTTCCCGCTGTTTTCGGGAAGGGTACCCGATTTGGAATCCGTGGTAGTAACACCGTAAAAGGACTCAAGTCCGTTCCAGTATTCATCCAGTCCTACCTCAGTTCTTAATTTCAGCCATTTCGTGATACCCCATGAAGCCGATCCGTTCAGATTGTAATTGGTTCTCAGTCTTTCCTTGTAATTATCGTTCAGGGCTGTTATCGGGTCGGTTAAGCCATTGTCCAGTTCATCAGGATCAATATCTTCGTTGATATTCTTTATATCAAAGGGCATTTGAATTACAGAATGTTTAATCCTGCCAAACGAATTGGAAGGAAGGTCATCCTGCCCTCCCGACTCTCCTGAAATACCATCCCCTTTTGCAGAGGTCCTGGCCATTCTGCCGGAAAAGTCGAAACTGATATTTTTATCTGCATCATAATTCAGTTTCAGGCTCAAATTATCCCTTTTATAGCCGGAAGTTTCCAGGATGGCTTTATCATCAATATGGTTGTATGAAAAGTTAAACCTTATTTTTTCGTTCCCCCCTGAAATACCGAGATTATGGTTAAACATAGTGCCGGTACGCCCGAATACCTTTTCCTGCCAGTCTACACCTTCTGTTCCTTTATATTTATCAAGGCCTGAAAAGTCACCAAATACGGCAGTGAACTGATCGCGTATATTTCTTAAAGAGTGAAGCTCATACTGCCACATCAGATAATCATAAGGCGATAGCACATCCATTTTGGAGGCAACATTTTTAATGCCTGCATAAGCATTATAGCTTATAGAAAGCTTTCCCTTTTTACCGCTTTTGGTGGTTACCAATACAATTCCATTTGCGCCGCGGGACCCGTAAATAGCAGTGGAAGAGGCATCTTTTAATACGTCGATCGATTCGATATCAGACGGGGGGATGTCTGCAATACTGTTTACCGGGAAACCATCTACCAGAAACAGAGGTGAATTATCACTGGTTATAGAGCCTCCGCCGCGGACACGAATAATGACGTCGGCATCTGGATTGCCTTCCGGAATTGTAATTTTCACTCCGGCGAGACGCCCGGCCATAGCCTCTACGGGAGAAGATACTGGAACTGACGTTAAATCTTTATTTCCTATAGAACTAACAGCTCCGGTGGCGTCTCTTCGTTTTATTGTTCCATAGCCGATTGCGACCACTTCGTCCAGGGCTAACACCGCTTCCTTTAACTGTACATTAATAACAGTATTGGTCAGTACCGGAACCTCCTGACTTGCAAAACCAATAAAGGTAAAAACAAGGACAGACTTTTCCCCTGCAACATTAATCCGGTAAGAGCCATCCTGACCGGTAATTGTTCCACCGGGGTCATTTTTCACCTTTACGCTTACTCCCTGCAGAGGTATTCCTTTTTCATCGGTTACTTTCCCCGAAATAGTGATCTGTTGGTCATGCTCCTGTACAAGCTCTCTTTCTGCCCTCCTTTTAATAATTACGGTTTTATTTTTTTCATTTATATAAAATGAAACAGGTTGATTCTTAAGACATTTTTCAAGCGCTTCCTTTAACATGATCTTGCTGGCGCTTAAAGAAACAGGTTTAAGGCTCTTCATTAAATCGGCAGTACAAAGAAAATCGTAACCGGTTTGAGCCCTGAGCTGATTAAAAACTACCTCTGCCGGTTGGTTCTCCACGTTAAGAGTAACCATCTGGGCATAAGATGACGCTTTTGACTGAAATAATACGACAATAAAAAAAAGAATGGTTAGTTTCATTCTGAGCCAGCAATTAGAATTAATACAGAATAGGCTCCTGCATATTAATGCACTAAAAATTTTATACATTTGAATGTTAGGTTTAATTATAAACGGTTGTTTCGCAGCAATTGATTTATACCTGACCCGGCAATTGCCGGATACCGGGGGCGCTCCAATGCTTCCGGTATTTTTTAGGTTTAAATCGTTATTAAATTCATAAATAATTATTTCATAACGATTATCCTCCTTCCATCAACTTTAAAGTGGACATCATCTGTTTGTTCAAGATCATTCAGCAGATCTGTGAGACCTTTTGAACGGGAATAAGTACCCCAGAACCGCTTGTCTTTTACATCATCCTTAAATTCGATATCTGTATCGTACCATCTGGATATCTTATTCATAATACTCTCCAATCCTTCATTATCAAATTTAAAATAACCCTGCCTCCAGGCAATTGCATCATCTGTATTTACAGAAGTTACCTTAACTGAATTTGAAATATTGCTGATGGACACTGCCTGTCCCGGCTTTAACAGGATCTCGGTTTTGTTTTTTATAATCTTTACTGATCCTTCTAAAAGGGTAGTAATAACAGCCGCATCATTGTTATACGCCATCACATTAAAATGAGTTCCCAGCACCCTGATTATCTGATCTCCTGATCTAACCAGAAATGGCTTATTCCTGTTCCCGGCAATCTCAAAGTATGCTTCTCCTGTAATGGTTACAATCCGTTCGTTTCCCGGAAAAGAGACGGGAAAGGTTATTGAAGAAGCCGAATTGAGCCATACGCTGGAACCGTCTGACAATGTTAAATGATATAAGCTGCCACAGGGTATTGTTAATGTATTATAAGTAATTTTATTTTTGCTGGCTGGTTCACCTTTGCCGTCTTGATAAATAATATTGCCATTACCAGCCTTTACTACCCGGTTACCAGCCTGGCTGGAAAGCATTCCGTCAGCCGCATTATCCAGGGCAATGGTAGTTCCGTCTGCCAGGGTAAGCAATGCCTTCCCGCTTGCCGGAATACTTTTCTCCGTATTTTTTACCGTTTTTATTGCAGGCAGCTTACCTTTCGTTCTCTCACTGTAAAACCAAAATGACACACTTAACACCAACAGAACAGAGGCTGCTGCCAGTAACAATCGTAACGTATGAGCAGGTTTATAAGTGGTTCTGATGATCTCTTTTTGTGTTGCTTCCCATATTTCCGCTTTTCGTCCTTCGGCATCAATTTCACTGGCTGAAAGCTTACGTCTGGTTGATTCTTCAAGGTAAAATCTTTCCAATAACAGTTTCTCTTCCGGAGTACAATCGCCTTTAAGATATCTATCTATTAATTTTTCAGACTCTGCCTTGTTCATAATTTAGTTGTCTTCAGAATAGAGACACTTCCCGAGGGGGGGTAGTAGCAGATCAAGGTGAAATATTTTGACTTTTTATTTTTAAGTCCGCATAATAGTTCATTGTGCGCCTTTTTTTAAAGTATTCGGGCGCATTCTGTTTATCGTTTAAATAAAAAACAGAGAATCAGCAGTAATCCTCCGATACTGCCCAGCTTAATCCTGATGATTTTGATTGCATTGCTGATCTGTTTTTTAACAGTATGATCAGATATATTTAGTTCAAGACCGATTTCTTTATGTGAGAGATGCTTTTTCCGGCTCAGTTCAAATATCTCACGCATCTTTGGAGGAAGATTCTGAATTTCTGCGTCTAAAGCAACAGCGAGTTCTTTTTCATTAATCTTTTCAATAACAGAAAACTGATTTAAATCAATATATAACGCCAGTGCATCTTCAAAGGCAGTACGTGTTTTCTTCTGCCTGATCTTATTAAGAACTTTATTCCGGGTAGTTATATAGAGGTATCCGGATAAATTTGTTTGCAAATGAAGTTCTCCTGCTTTAATCTTTGTCCAGAGTGAGACAAACAGCTCCTGAACAAGATCTTTTGCTTCATCTTCGTCTTCAAGCATCTTTAATGCATGAAGAAACATCTTATCCCAGTACCTGTTAAAAACTTCAGTAAATGCCATTGAATCTCCTGACCACAGGAGGTCTGAAAGTTCAATGTCGCTTAATGAATGATATGAGTACATATAATTGGTTATTGGAAACAGATCCTTTTATTTCAAAGATATTATATTAAAACAAATACTGACGAACAGAACCGCCATTCCCCTCTTTTATATTAACAACTGCCTTTTTTGAGAAGTTTAAATCAATGAATATTTTATTGCCTGTTCCGGCATGCGACGCTGCAAATACCGGCGTCGTCAGAACAGATAAAATTAAATTCGCTCAAAAATCACTCCGGCTACTACAAAATGAAACTTTATCTGTTAACAGGTAAATCAGTACAAATGCTTTGATAAGTATTCAATATGGATAAACCAGACAAAAAAAATTTCTTTGATAATTTAGCAAGTAAGATAACAGGATGGACCGGAAGTTCTTCTGCTTTTATCATAGCCCTTTTAATTGTCGTTATATGGGCAATTTCGGGGCCTGTTTTTCATTATTCAGAAACATGGCAATTGGTAATTAACACCGGAACAACTATTATTACATTTCTGATGGTATTCATTATTCAGAAATCGCAGAATAAGGACTCTAAAGCTGTACAACTCAAATTGAATGAACTCATTGCAGCAAACCGGCATACAAGCAACAGGATGGTAGATATTGAAGATCTTACAGAGGACGAACTGAATAATCTGAGGGACTTTTATTCGCGTCTTTCAGAGCTTGCTGAGCAGGAGGATGATATCCATAAATCTCATTCTATTGACACGGCCGAAAAGCTGCAGGAAAAAAAGAGCAGAATACGCGAATCAAGGCTCAAACCACAGGCTTCAAAACAGCGCAAACTTTGCAGGAATTGTGTAGTCGATCAGTTAGTATCAAAAAGAACGTGATCTTAAAGATGCTAAGCCGGCTAATTACAGCGGCAGGCTAAACCAGAAAACAGATCCTTTATTTTCTTCGCTGGAGACCCCCATTCTTCCACCATGTCTCACCACGATCTGGGAGGAAATATACAAGCCCAGTCCCAGTCCCTGAAAAGACTCTTTCACATTGCCTACTCTGTAAAAACGGTCAAATATTTTATCAATCTCCTCCCTGGAAATGCCAATTCCGTTGTCTTTAACGTAAATCACAATAAAGTTATCCTCTATTTTTGTGAATACGTGAATAGAATTGGCGTCGGGAGAATATTTCATACCGTTTGAAAGAAGATTAATAAGTACCTGCCCGATCCGGTCTTTATCTCCATTAATAATTACTGCGGGGCCGGGCTCCGTTATTATCTGATGCTTTTGACCGGGGTTCTGCATGCTGTCTGTTATTTCAGAAATGAGATCGTTAAGATCGAAATGAACTTTGTTCAGATGCATAATACCCGACTGTAGTTTAGTTACATCGAGCAGATCAAAGATCATGCTTACTACCCGGTTAATCTGCTTATCTATTTTATTTACCAGAATGGCTGAGGTTACATTCTCCTCTTTTTTCATCCGCATTTCGAGTACCTGCGTATAAGCTTTTAAACTTGTCAGGGGGGTTTTTAATTCATGGGAGGCAACACCGATAAAATCCTCCATCTGATGATCGCGAACTACTCTTTCTGTTACATCAATGAAACTCACAACCATAGATTTAACAGAAGGTTCTTCTATCAGGTTAGTAATTGTACTTTCAACCCATATCGGATGACCGAGCTTATGTATAATTTTATGCTGAACTTTAATACTCCGGTCTGTATGAGATGCCGAATTATAAAATTTCTCTTTCACATAAGACATCTCCTCATGAACAAGCATTGCCCAAAAATCCAGGCTTTTAAAGTCTTCTGAAGTGTAGCCGGTAATTTTCCAGACGGCAGGGTTGCTATACGTTATATGTCCATCCAGCTTTAACATCATAACCCCATCTGAACTCTTTTCAATCAGAACTTTAAAAGTTCTCTGAGTCTCGGCCACATGATTAACTACTTTCCCCAGGCTGTCACCTGTATAAGCAAGCAGAAAACATTCCAGCAAAAATATAATAAGCTGGAGAGCATCATTTTCTTTGATTGAAAAACTATAGTACGGAGGGAAAAAAAAGTAATTAATGACTATTGTGCTGAGAATACAGGCAAATACTGCAGGCCATTTTCCATAAAACCTTACAACAATAATTATAACCGCAAAATAAAGAAGAAATGGGGTTTTACTGCCCAAAGAATAAAAAAACGATAGTTTTAAACCGGTAGCTACAGCAACTAAAAAAAGAGAAATAATATACTTTATATACCAGGGCTTGGCGGCGCTCTTTAAAAAACTATTGTTTTTCATCGTCAGGTTCAATACATTAGTAATCTGGTCCTCTTTCCACACGCATAGAGAACTAAATTCAAAGTAAGTAAAGTTATTGTTAATTCAAATTTTTTCGAATGATATAAATACTGAAAATCAGGGTGGGGATTACGCGTTTTAATTGAAAAAAATTTACAGTCTAAACAGACAGCAAAAGTTAAGAGTTTATATAAAAGAAATTATCTGAGTTTCTCCTATAAAATAATTCAAAAATTCAAAGACCAACCCAGGCACTATTTTTATTCGTCTGTGTGCAGCTTAAAAAACTTCATGTACATTTGCAGTTTAAAAAACAAGTATGAAATACTCCCGGTTTTTAGCATATACTCTTATCTGTTTAATTACAATATCCTGCTCGGTAAAAAGGCCAGTTACAAATAGCGTACTAGCTTCAGATGGGAAATTATGGGCTGCTTTATGGCAGCAGCGCGCAGCGGAGTATAAAGCATTATGTTTTCAGGCCTATAATATTGCCCGCCTCAGGCTCGATCAGGACCTGCAGACTGATATGCCTGCACGGCGCGCCATAATAACCGATATTGACGAAACGATCCTTGATAACAGCCCTAACGCTGTTCATCAGGCTTTGCAAGGAAGAGAATTTGAACCTGATTCATGGTATAAGTGGACAGCTAAAGCTGATTGCGATACCCTTGCCGGAGCCCTTTCATTCTTCAGATATGCTGCGTCGAAAGGCGTAACCGTTTTTTATATCACTAACAGGGATGAACAGGAGCGGGAAGCAACCCTAAAGAATCTTCGCCGTTTTGGTTTTCCTGATGCCGACAATGAGCACCTGCTGCTAAAACAAACTGTTTCGGATAAAGAGGACAGACGGTTGGAAGTGCTAAAAAGTCACAGAATCGTACTGCTCCTTGGCGATAACCTAAGCGATTTCTCAAAGTTATTTAACAAATTACCTGAAGATGAAAGGATGAAGATTACCCGGCAGCAGTCAGGAAACTTCGGCAGCAAATTCATTGTTTTACCAAACTCAACTTATGGCGACTGGGAAAATGCCATATTCCAATATAACTATAAAATAAATCCGGCTCAAAAGGAAGAAATTATAAAGAAGAGTTTAAGAGACGAATGAGAGAAGGATTATTCCCACTCTCATTCATTCCCTGTCATTTAAACACCCAGGGTCTCTTCCACATTTTCAGTAGTTCCGGCCCCCAGTCCCGACGATTTTACTGCTTTAATGCCTTTTTCAGCAAGATCACCTGCCTTCTCCTTAGATGAATCGTATAGATCATGAAGCCACTCAGCAAGCCCTTCACGGTTTTCTTCACCACTTTCAGGAGAAAATAAAAGCCCTATCACTGCACCAGCTGCAACTCCCGCAAGCAATGCTGCTATAATTTTTGATTGGTTACTCATATTCAACAAAGATTATTGATTTACAATTGTAAGTATAACAAAAAGAATCTTTAAGTGTTGAAACTAAGATAAAGTTGTTTATATGCAAGTTTATCTTAGTTTGTATCTAAAACAATTTTATCGGTCTCTCATCATCCTTTGAAGAACAGTTTTATAGATGAAATTTTTAAAAAGGGACTTTCCTACTTCAAATAATACTTATTCTCTCCAAAGGCATCTACCATTTCTAATATTGATTTCTTACTGAATTCGACCAGCAATTGGGTTCTTACAGGCTTTATCTGCTCATGCATCGGGCAGGGTTTGATATCAGAGCAGTACTTAAGGCCCATTGCACAGGCACTGAACAATTCGTTTCCGTCAATAGCCCTGATAATATCAATCAAATACACAGAAGCCGGATCTTGTATATAAAAGCCGCCATTAGGCCCTTTAACTGATGATAAAACTTTTTTCCGGGATAACGTCTGCAAGATTTTACCGGTAAAATGCATAGGCGAATCTATCGCTTCGGAAATCTCAATAATCCCGGCCTTTTCATTCCTGCTACTTTTATAAGCTACATAAACAGCCGCTCTTATTGCATATTCGCACGATTTAGACAATAACATATTCTTACTGATAACACTGCAAACCTATGATTATTATAACAAATTCCCGCTTTTCAATTGCTTTTCCAATTGCACCAACTCCAGGGCTATATACCAAAACAGGCCCGCAATAGCAGGCCTGTTTTGGTATTCTGTCTATGGCTTAATGCCAATGGAATAAATTATTTTTCTTTATTCTTAATTTCGGTTACTTCATTTCTGATATCCTGAGCCAGGGTTTTGATTTCCTGTAAAGCCTTACGTACACGTGTTCCGGCTGCTCCACTGTTTTTGTTATAAAATTTGTCTGCATCAGTCTCTATGGAGGCTACGAGTTCTTTTAGTTTATTAAATTTTTCCATAATATTTAAATCTTTTGTGGCAAATATATATTTTTAAACGAATAATTACCCACCTGCAGATAGAGAATATTGCGGCTTTTTTCCACATTTCAGGGATTTTATGCCACTTATTAACATACTGAAGCTAAATCTGAGAAAAACCAGCCCCTGACAGGGATATTAACATTCGCTTAAACTGATAGGAATGTTAACGGCAAGCCCTCCTTCTGATGTTTCTTTGTACTTGGTATTCATATCTAAAGCCGTTTCCCACATAGTACAGATCACGTTGTCTAAGGATACTTTAGCCAGTTCAGGAGCACTCTGTAAAGCGAGCTGAGAAGCCGTGATCGCTTTAATGGCCCCCATAGCATTCCGTTCGATGCAGGGTATCTGAACCAAACCGCCAATAGGATCGCAAGTCATACCTAAATGATGCTCCATTGCTATTTCTGCAGCCATCAAACATTGTGCAGCGGTACCACCCATTACTTCTGTCAGTCCTGCAGCAGCCATTGCCGAAGAAACTCCGATCTCTGCCTGGCATCCGCCCATAGCAGCAGAAATAGTAGCTCCTTTTTTAAATATGCTCCCGATTTCTCCCGCAGTTAAGAGAAACCTTACAATATCGTCGTCTTTTCCTTCACCGATAAAGATCACATAATACAGCAATACGGCTGGTATCACTCCTGCAGAACCATTGGTTGGCGAGGTAACCACCCTACCAAAAGCAGCATTTTCTTCATTCACTGCAAGTGCAAAACAACTGATCCAGTCTAAGATATACCCAAACTTCTTACCGCCTGTCTGTATCGCGCTTACCCATGACTGATAATCGTTATAATTTCCCCCCGAAAGCAGCCTGTCATTAAAAGGTGCAGCCCTGCGCTGAACCTGAAGCCCCCCCGGAAGAACGCCTCCGGTATGGCACCCACGGTAAATGCACTCTTTCATTACCTCCCATATGTTAATCAATCCGCTCTTTACCTCTTCTTCACATCTCCACAGCTTTTCATTGATCATTACAATTTCGCTGATCTTCTTTCCTGTCTGCTGATGCCAGTTCATTAAATCAGAGGCGTAATCTATCGGATATGGCAGATGCACCTGAGCGGTTGCCAGCGGCTCTCCTCCCTCTTTCCTTACAAAACCTCCCCCTACAGAATACCATGTTTCTGATACGATCTTTCCATCATAAGTAACAGCAGTAAAGATCATCCCATTCGGATGTGCAGGAAGACATTCGTCTTTATGAAAGACGATATCGGTCAGAGGGTTAAAGCCCAATGAGACAGTGCTGTCCAGCACTATCTGTTTATCTTTTGTCACAGCGTCAATCACAGAGCCGATTATTTCGGTATCAATTGTAACCGGATCGTAACCGGCAAGTCCTAATATTACAGCTATATCCGATCCGTGCCCCTTCCCTGTTTTTGCAAGAGAACCATATAAAGAAACAGACAAACCTGAAATACATTTCAGAGACGTCCTGTCCTTAAGTCCTTTTACAAAATATTGTGCAGCTCTCCACGGCCCGAGCGTATGCGAACTGGAGGGACCTATGCCTATTTTAAAAATATCGAAAACCGAAATACGCTCCCTGTACATTAAATTTCAGATTAAGCTTAAATGTGATAAGTTGCAGATTAAAAGTTCTGAGTTGAAGGCTGTAAGTTGCATGGTTTCACGACAATTTTCCGTGTAACCCCGAACGAACTGCAGCTACTCAGTGTTAACCCGTTTCTTAAATTCTGTAAGTCCGCTATTCAGAAACTGCAAATAACGCGCTGCATCATACTCAGCACCAATAGGCGGTACCAGTAAAGACCCGTTATGATCAAGCAGCACATAAAAAGGCTGCGAATTAGCATTAAATTTTGATGCCTGAAAATCGCTCCATTTATTTCCTATGGTTTTTATTTTTTTCCCACTAAACCTGGAAATAAACTGGTCCGCCTCTGCAAGATCTCTCTTATCATCAACATAAAGCTGAATCAGCACATATTGGTCACGCAGCCGTTCCAGTACGTCTTTATCCGGCCATACTGAGGTTTCCATTTTCCGGCAGTTTACACAGGTATGGCCGGTAAAATCAATCATCACCGGTTTGTTAACTTTCTTCGCATAAGCTAAACCTTCTTCATAATCAAAGAAAGCATCAAGACCAAGCGGGGCATGAAAGAGATCTGAATATTTATGTGTGACTGAACTTTTAGCGGACGTTCCCGGTGATCCGGCAAGGCTTGCAGTATAGAGGTCAAAATCCTGTGTACTCTGAGGCGGCAGATAGGCTGAAATTGACTTTAGCGGAGCTCCCCACAATCCGGGCACCATATATACGGCGAAAGCGAACGTGATGACTGACAAAAAGATCCTCGGAATAGAAATAAAACCAAGATCAGTGTCATGAGAGAATCTTAATTTTCCAATCAGGTAGAATCCCATCATGAAAGCTATTACTATCCATAATGAAAGGAATATTTCGCGGTCAAACCAGTTCCAATGATAGGCGAGGTCTACATTCGACAGGAATTTAAGAGAAAAGGCAAGCTCCAGGAAACCTAATACTACCTTGACACTATTAAGCCAGCCACCCGACTTAGGTAAGGATTTAAGCATAGAGGGGAACATCGCAAATAAAGCAAATGGAATTGCCAGCGCCAGTGAAAAGCCAAACATTCCGATAGCGGGCCCTAACAAGGCTCCCATCGTAGCTGCCTGCACTAAAAGAGTTCCGATAAGAGGGCCGGTACACGAAAAAGATACCAGGGCAAGAGTAGCTGCCATAAAAAAGATACCGGCAACCCCCTTATTATCCGCTTTGGCATCCAGCTTATTTGCCCATGAAGACGGAAGTGTAATTTCAAATGCTCCCAGGAAGGATGCGGCAAAGACAACCAGCAAAAGAAAAAAAGCAAAGTTAAATATTCCGTTAGCCGACAATTCATTAAGGGAATCTGCCCCAAACATCACTGTTATCAGTAGTCCGAATACAACATAAATTACAATAATAGACAGTCCGTACAGCAGCGCTTTACTTACCGCCTGTCTCTTATTATCAGCGCTTTTTGTAAAATAGCTTACTGTCAATGGAAGCATCGGAAAAATACAGGGCATAATTATAGCTGCTATACCCCAGGCAAAACCAGCTATAAAAATAAACCAGAGCGACTTTTTTTCCTGGTTATCGTCTACCTTAGCACTAATGACAGCTTTCGAAGCCGAGGGATCATTACTGGCCGTAACTGTATCTTTATCTGATGCTAATGCAGCAGCGGTGTCTGCCGGAACAGCTTTAATATCCGTAAATTCAATATCATCTGTAGATATTGCCCCCCCGGTGCTATCCTGCGCCTTTACATTTCCTGTAAAAAGCACGGCAAACATCATACAGGTTATAAGGTATTTTAATAATCTCATTTCGGTACAGGTGAATTACTTTACAGGAATACTGAATTCAACTTCTTCCGGAGGAAGACATTGATGATCGTTGCATACCATATATTCGAGTTTTCCTTTTACAATGGCATTTGCAGCTTTAAGTTTTATCTTCTGCTGAAAAACCACCGACTTTTCAAAGTAGCTTACATTCATATTAAAAGTCTTTTCAAACTTGCTTACAGGTGCCGGTTCGATAGTCTTACCTGTTAAAACATAAGCCTTCGAAGGGCTAAAAGTGAAACTGGTAGCAATAGGACCGCCATCACCTACATTCAGCGAATAAATATGCCATCCTTCATCTATTGTTGCCTTCAGTAAGATCACAGCTTCTGTTTTATTAATACGTTTAGCTGCATATGCCCATTTTACCGGTTTTAATATTTGAGCATGAAGTGCCCCGCTTAATAATACTGTTAACGTAATTAATATGAATTTTTTCATGTTTGGTAATTTCTTCTCTTTTTTTGGATTAATTTTCTGCTATCCGGCATTCCCGGATAGCCTGTTTATCATTCGAATCTAAAAACAGACAAATATCCGCTTTTTACCTGTTGTTCCTAAAGGAAACGGAAACATAAATGCTTTTATTACTGTTCTCTAACAATACAATTGACAGAGATCAGGAAGGTCTCCTGATTATTAGTATGTAAATAACGGCCCTGCTTAAAAACATAATTGTGCGGCTAATATACAAACATTCTGTAATTAGTCTCTCACCCTCTTACATTGCCGGATAACCAGGATGAAAATGTTTTACAGGTCTCCCGTCTTTCTTTGAAGAACGATTTTATAGATGAGAAAATAAAAATTTATTATGCAGGATAAATCCATTCTGATTACTTTCATACATTTATAATTGTACCCGGATGTATTCAACAGAACCGGCTTTACATACTGCTTAATCAATAAAAGAGGCTCATGGAGATTAATGAATTAAGGCCAGGGAATCTGATAAAGGTTTATCCGCGTGCGAACCAGGAGGGCCTGCTTTGTGTAAAGAATATTCAGAGTATAACGGTTATCTGCGAAATGATCAGTCCCAGAAAAGGCTATCAGTTCAGGATTAAACCGGGAGAAATGTTTCCAATAGCACTTACCGCCGAATGGTTATTAAAATCAGGCTTTCTTTATTATAATGAAGGAAATGAAGAGCGGTGGACCGATAGCAAGGCACTCATCAGCTTTTATTTAACCGGCTCCCAGGGATGGTTTGACAGCGCCGGAGCCACGCTTGTCAAATATGTCCATGAACTTCAGAACGAATACCACCGGATAACCGGAAAAGATTTACCTGTTTCAGAAGGCTTATAAAATCTCAGATAAAAAAATGAAAACACAGATCACAATCGAATATTGCCCCAAATGCGGATGGATGCTCAGAGCCGCCTATATGGCTCAGGAATTACTAACCACTTTTACCGACGACCTGCTGGGCGTACTTCTTCAACCCAGTGAAACAAGTGGAACATACCAGATCAGAATTGATGACGTCCTCATCTTTGATCGTAAAACAGCGGGGCGTTTTCCGGAAATAAAGGAACTGAAACAGATGATAAGAGACCAGGTGAATCCGGGAAAAAGCCTGGGTCATTCTGACAGGAGTTGAATAAGTGGCAGGTTGTAAACTCTTCTTTTTTCTTTTACCTCCAATTAAATCAACTTTCTTTAAACAAAATCTGTCTTTAAAGTATTTTTAATATAATAAGAAATCTGCTAATGACAAAACTCACTGCATCAACCGTTCAGGGACAACTGGAAGAAATAGATTTTATAAAAAAAGCAAGACAGCTATCAGAAAAAATTACTGGTATAAAGATAGCAATGCTTACGACTATTGATTCCAATGGCCAATTGCATAGCAGTCCCATGTATACCTTCGATATTGAAGATGATGGAATCATATGGATGTTCGCATCAAGAGATTCAAAAAAAGCAGGCTATATTGAAATGAATCCGAAGGTGCTGCTCAATTACAGCCAGCCCGACTCAGATCTGTACGTTACCGTAAACGGTACAGCCAGCGTATCAACTGATTCTGCAAAGACAGAACAGTTATGGAGCGACCGGTATAAAGCATGGTTTCCGGAGGGAAAATCAGACAAAAATCTTTGTCTGCTGAAAATCATACCGGATGAAGCCGAGTACTGGGATACTCCTGATTTGCTTGTATCTCAGATCGTCACCCTGGTTAAAAACACGTTAAGTGGAAATCCTTATGTAGAAGGAGAAAACAAGAAAATTGATTTCGAAGATAAGAATACGAAGCCCGGTTAAAATTTCTTACACTCAACACCAAATCTGTTTAGAAAATCAACACCTTCGTCAAAAGGCAGGCCCTTATATCCTGCATACGAATTTTTATAAATCACTTTATTTATACCTGAAGAAAAGATCAGACGCGCACATGGAAGACAAGGCGACAGGGTAACATATAAGGTGGATCCTTCCAGATCGGCGCCGTTCTTCGCCGCATACAGAATGGCATTTTCTTCTGCATGCAAAGCAAGCGAGCAGCTCCCTCTTGTATCTCTGGGGCAGCCTTCCTCCGGCCATTCCTCATCACAGTTATGGGTACCTGCGGGAGGCCCGTTATACCCGATAGAAATAATCCGGGTATCTTTGGTAAGAACGGCCCCGACCTGCGCCTTTACGCAATGTGAGCGCAAAGCCAGGTCGGATGCCAGATTCATAAATATACTTTCAAAGCTTGGTTTAGCAGCAGTCATACTGTCTAGTGACCTCCGGCAACAGGTTTATCAAAATCAATCCCCTGCTTTTTAAGGATGCCGCTAACACGCCATGCATAAAATGCCAGATAAAGAAAACATACCACACCTACAAGATACGACCACTGAATACCAAGAAGGTTATCAGAAGCAAGATATCCCTGTAACAAGCTTATTATCCCTCCACCCATAATCATCATTACCAGATAGCTCGAACCTTCATTGGTATGCTTTCCTAGTCCGGATACAGCCAATGTAAAGATACAAGGCCATAGAGTAGAACAAAAAAGGCCTACACTGATAAAGGCATAAACACTTACCATACCCTCAGAAAGCATTCCGGTAAAAAGAGCGGCAATTGCGATAAGCGAAAATATCAGAAGCTGCCGTGCCGGGTTCCCTTTACTTAACAGGTCGGCAATGATCAGGATCAAAATATTAAAGCCGTAAATATAAAATGGGGTAATATCATGATTCGCAAGTTTATTGATCAGCAGAAAAACAGCAAAAGCGATATAAGGCATCACAAACCGTAAGATTTTTCTGGTTCCGTCTGATAAGTTGAAGGCGCCTACAGAGGCAGTCCACCGGCCTATCATTAAACTTGCCCAATACAATGATACAAACGGAGCGATAAATTCAGTTGGAGTGCTGAGGTGACGCCGCATGAATTCAGGAAGGTTACTTGCTGTAGAAACCTCGACACCTACATATACGAAGATACCGACCATACCCATTACAAGCTGCGTATAGCTCAGAGCAGACTTTTTCTTTGTTTCCAGATGTTTAACCTCAACCTCAGACACATCCGTAGGTGAGCTGATCGCTACCTCTTCTTCCGTGGTGTCAATCTTATTCGGAATGGAAGAGAACAGAAAGATCACGGCTACCAGGATAAACAATGCCCCCAGAATAAGATAAGGCACCTTTACCATGCCGATACTGGGCAGATTTGCTACTCCATTGGTACTTACCGAACCAAAAATTGCAAGGCTTACCAGAACCGGGCCAATTGTGGTTCCAAAGTTGTTAACCCCACCTGTCAGACTCAATCTTTGTGCACCGGTTTTAGGGTCGCCCATTGCAATCGCAAGCGGATTGGCAGCAGTTTGCTGCAGCGAGAACCCAAGGCCTACAATAAAAAGACCGGATATCATCAGCAAAAACGAAGCAGTTTCGGCGGCTGGATAGAATAATAAGGTTCCCAAAGCTGAGATAACCAGGCCTACCGCAATTCCATTCCTGTATCCGATTTTATTCAGAATATCACCGCCTGAAAATTTTGATATAGACATATAAATAATAGATCCTACTGTGTAGGCAACATAAAACGCAAAGGAAATCATTTGCGACTGCCATTGCTCTAATTGAAGCTTTTCTTTAAAAACAGGAATCAGAATGTCGTTACTTGCAGCCACAAAGCCCCAAAAAAAGAACACAAGGACCAGCGTATATAATGCAGATCCATAATTTTTACTTTCGCTTTTTTGCATGTATATAATTATTGAAGCGTCTAACATAGGTATTTTTTTAAATAATCAGAAGGATCAATAAATATTATTATAAATCATTATTTGAGGATTTTTATTCTAAAAATCGGATATTCGCAGTTCCGAACCGCAAATTTAAATGCTTGAAACAATTATATCTGGTATAGGACTTGGAATAGTACTTTCTTTTGTAACGGGTCCGGTATTTTTTGCCCTGTTAAAAACCAGCATCGAAAGAGGTTTTCATGCCGGGATGTGGCTTTCGGCAGGCGTGGTAGTAAGTGATCTGATCTATGTAGGCTTAGCCCTGTATGGTTCGTCATTTATACAGTTTGAGAATCAATACCGCGTGCCAATCGGTGTTGCAGGAAGTACCATACTGGCAGGAATAGGATGCTATTACCTTTTTAAAAAAGTCAAAATTAACTATGACAACACCACATCAACCAAAAGAAATACAGGGTATTTTTTTAAGGGTTTCTTAATGTGCATTTTCAACCCGTCATTGCTGCTGTACTGGATTAGCGTTACCAGTGGTATTATCTCGGTAACAGGCGAAATCAAGGCACGTGAGATTATTCCGTTCTTTGGGTCCATCCTTCTAACCCAATTCAGCATGGATACCTTAAAGGCCTACTACGCAAATAAACTGCGATATAAGATTAAAGAGAATACAATTACCCTGCTAAACAGAGTGGCCGGCACGCTCATCCTGATCTTTGCTCTTAAACTGATCTATAACCTGGTCTTCAATATGCCGCTGGTATAGGGGTTGGGGGTTGTGAGTTGCGGGTTGTGAGTTGAAGGGGCCGGGTTGTAAGTTCTGAGGAACACCCGGGGAGAGGGGGGATGAATGTTATGGGTTATGGGTTATAAATTATGAGTTATGGGTTTCCGGAGATTTTGCAAAAATTGACTTAAATATTCAACATATTGCGTTGCGGTACATTATGATTGCGTTGAGAATATGTTTTACAGCTTATTAATTATGTTGAATCTCCCGTGCGCTATGCAGTGGTTTAATTCTACCGACGCCAGAGTATTCCCGTATTTACAAATTGTAACATACTCATGGTTATAAGCTACACAACCACGTATTGTATATGCAGATCAGGCTTCACAAAAAAATCCATTACACTTTCAATCTTAATCTTTCAACTTTCAACCTTCAACCTTTAAACTGTACAACACATTTCCAACTCTATGATTATCAGCTATAAAAGTGTGTTGTATTTCTAAATCATTTTTTGCTAAATCGCTGGAAACCTTCAACCTTCAACCTTCAACCCTCAACCTTCAACCCACATCTAGACGTACGCTCTCTGATTCTTCCCTTCCACCCAGTTCATAAAGGCGCGGTTAACTACTTTATTACCGCCGGGGGTAGGGTAGTTTCCTGAGAAGTACCAGTCGCCCAGGTGGGCAGGGCACGCTATATGCAAATTATCGAGGGTCTGATAGATCACTTTTACCTCTGCATGAATTCCTTTGGGCGAAATGATCTGAGCAATTTTATCAGAGATTTCATCATCACTAAAGGGTTCGTAGATTGCTTTAATATAATTTTCAGCTTTCTCGTTGTCTAACTCTATGGAAGCTTTACATTTTTCATAGGTTTCCCATATGATATGTTCCCGGTCGCTTTCTTTTAATAAGGATATTGCAGCCTCAAAAGCAACAAACTCACCCATTCTCGACATATCAATGCCGTAACAATCCGGATAACGGATCTGAGGAGCAGAAGAAACAATGATGATTTTCCGGGGATTCAGCCTGTCGAGGATCTTCAGGATACTCTGTCTTAAAGTAGTCCCCCTCACGATCGAATCATCTATTACTACCAGATTATCCTCGCCTGCTTTTACCAGGCCGTAGGTAGTATCATAAATATGCGACACCATATCCTGACGATCTGCATCCTGGGTAATAAAAGTACGGAGTTTTACATCTTTGATCGCTATTTTCTCTACTCTTGGAGCAAGACTAAGCATTTCATCGAGTTCAGCGTCAGAAATCTTATCATCCCGGTTCAGCAGGGTATCCTTCTGAAGCTGCTTAATATATTTATGAAGACCCTCCACCATTCCATAAAAAGCCACTTCAGCAGTATTTGGAATGAAGGAAAATACGGTATTCTTAAAATCATAGCCAACTGTCTCGAGAATCTGGGGGCATAATAAACGGCCCAGATGTTTCCTTTCCCGGTAAATGGCAGCATCACTGCCCCGTGAAAAATAGATCCGTTCAAAAGAGCATGACTTCTGCTCTTCCGGCTCACGGAACTGCTCTTCAGAGATAGTGCCATTCTTCTTAATGATCAGTGCATAACCAGGCCTGATCTCTTTTACTGAACTAAACGGCACATTAAAAGCGGTCTGTATAGCCGGCCGTTCGGAAGTTACAACAGCGATCTCATCATCATAATAGTAATAAGCAGGCCTGATACCTGAAGGGTCGCGCATCACAAAAGCATCGCCATGTCCGAAAATCCCTTCTATCGTATACCCGCCGTCCCAGGTCTTTGCAGAGCGGCGAAGTATTTTGGCAACATCAATATTATCGGAAATTAAACGGCTGATCTCGGCATTTCCAAATCCCTCGGCTTTAAAATTGTCGAAAAGGTTCTGATTTTCTGCATCCAGGAAATGTCCTATCTTCTCAAGCACGGTTACAGTATCTGCCTTTTCCTTAGGATGCTGCCCTAATTCAAATAACTGCTGAAGCAGTTCGTCAACATTGGTCATATTGAAGTTCCCGGCAATAACAAGATTTCTGCTCATCCAGTTATTCTGCCTCAGGAAAGGATGACAGTTTTCAATACTGTTTTTTCCGTGTGTACCATACCGCAGATGACCCATGAGTACCTCCCCGGTAAAGCTTATATTCTCTTTAAGCCACTCCGTATCTTCAAACAATTCCGGATTATCCTGTACACCGGCAAACTTTCTCTGTACATATTCAAAGATCTCGGAAACAGCATTAGAACCCATGGCACGATACCGGCTGATATATCTGTTGCCAGGACTAACATCCAATTTAATTGTTGCTATACCTGCACCATCCTGACCACGGTTATGTTGTTTTTCCATCAACAGGTACAATTTGTTTAAGCCGTAAAGGGCCGTACCATATTTTTGCTGATAAAAAGAGAGGGGTTTTAAAAGACGAATGAGAGCGATGCCGCACTCATGTTTTATTGATTCACTCATGGATTATCACTGAGCAGCAAAATTAGGGTTTTTAGTCGATAGTTGAAAATGTCAAATTCGTAAATCGTACCCGGATCAGAAACCGGAGACCGGAAATCAGAGAAACCGGAAATCAGTGAAGCACGAAAATCAGTGAAGCACGAAAATTGGTGATCCTGGTGCGAAATCGAAAAACACCGTCCAACGTGCAGAAAATCCTCTTTATTATTATTATGCTGAATTTTATCCGTCAGCCTTTGTAAGACTTGTCTGTTGCCGCCTGCTGTCTGTCCCCCACCCTGCATCCAGGTATTCCCTGTCACTTTCACCCTACAAACTGTACAACACTAAGTTAAAGATCATGAGGAAACAGTACAACTCATCCCTAACCCCATTTACTTTGACCCGCAACACAAGATGTTATATATTTAAATCAATTCCTGTTAAATCGCTGGAAACCTTCAACCTTTCACCTTTCTCCTTTCACCTTTAAGCTTTAAGCTTTTACCTTTAAGCCCCCGCAGCCCTAAACCAGCAAGCCCGGAAATATCCCCCATAACAATAGCAGAAATGTTAATACAATAATTATATACAATAAAACATTCTGTTTCTTATCTATCACAGGCTCTGTTTCAGACTGCCTGAGGAAGGCATTTAAAGGTATTTTAAAATAATAGAATAACGAGACCACTGTAGTTACTGCTCCCGTTATAAGCATGGCAGGCAACCAGCCTGAATGGCTTGTGGAATAACCTTCAAAAACTGCCGAAAATACAAGAAATTTACCTATAAACCCGGCAAGAGGCGGGAGTCCTGTAAGCGACATCAGCACAATAACAAAACACACCATTTCTACCTTAAGGAACTTGCCAAGTCCCCTGTATTCTTTAACGGTAACGGCTCCGGTCAGATCCTCAATCCTTCCGGCAAGCATGAAAGCCGCCATATTCATCACAGCATAAATTAAAAGATAAAAAAGCATTGCCTTAATTCCATTACCGGAATTGGCAATTACGGCCATCATAATAAAACCAGTATGGCCAATAGAAGAATAAGCAAGCATCCTTTTAATATTATTCTGCCAGACAGCAATAAAATTGCCGGCGATCATAGAAAGAATAGCAACAGCCGACAAAACACTTACAAAATCAAAAACATGCTGCGGCTGAACTTCAGTCTTATATGACGTAAATGCCCACAGAAAGCGTATCAGAATTGCAAAACCCGCTATTTTAGGTCCTGTAGACAAAAATGCCGTAACCGGGACCGGGGCCCCTTCATATACATCAGGGCTCCAGAAATGCAGGGGGACAAATGAAAGTTTGAACCCGATACCAACCAATACCAGTACAATAGCAATTCCGCTGACAGTTGCAGGCATCTGTCCTAACCGCACCAGGAATTCAGCGTCATAAAGATTAAGTGTACCTGTAAAAGCATACAATAACGACATTCC
>JAATFW010000175.1 GCA_015654985.1 Sphingobacteriales bacterium
AGCGGCTTTTTTTTGGGCTCCTGAGGCTGGGCTCGAACCAGCGACCCTCTGATTAACAGTCAGATGCTCTAACCGGCTGAGCTACTCAGGAGTACATTTACCCGGTTATTTGTGCTTTGCTGCCCCTTTTTAAGTTAGCAGCACTGCTGTGTTTTGGGACTGCAATATTCGGGATTTTAATTTATTACTCTGACACCCTTTTTTTACCTACTGTACGAACAATGTACGAACACTTCATTGCCGTTTTTTTCTAATTTTTAAATTTCAATTATATCAGCCCTTCATCCCCGAAAGAATAGTATCCTTCTTCGTTTAGGATAATGTGATCCAAAACTGATATATCTAAAAGAGAACCGCCATCTACTAACTTCTTCGTCAGATTAATATCTTGTTGTGAAGGTTTCAAATTACCCGATGGATGGTTATGAGCCAGAATAATTCCAGATGCAGACGCTTTCAAAGCTGCTGCAAAGATCAGTTTAGGATCAGCTACAGTTCCTGAAACTCCTCCTAAAGAAATTGGACATATTCCTAAAACCTTATTGGCTCTGTTCACAAGGATAATTTTGAATTCTTCCAGGAATCCCATTTTCATCTCATCCCAGGATTCCTTCAGGATATTGTAAGCATCGCTAGACGCAGCAATCTTAGGGCGTTGTGAGGGTTTTAACTTGGGTTTGTAGGATAACTGAATCTCAGCCACTTTAAAAACACTTTGTAGTTCCATAATAATTACTTTTTTAGTAATCAGAAGATGTTTCCGGTGTTAGTTAATTTAGCGAATGGATTTACGACCTATTCCGGTATTTCTATCTAAAATTGAGAAGTTTAGAGGTGTTTTTCTGCGAACCGTCCTGCGAATGGAGCTAAAGGTCTTTGAAGGGAAAGTGCGACAGCACGGCTTCAAAGAATGCTTCACAAGCAAATGGCGCTGCTTTTGAGAATGAGCCATGTGCCATGGATATTCAAAAGCTGTGACAATTGCGAAGCCTTTAGCGACCAGCAGGTGAGCCAGACAAGAAAAGCGTCAGGATTTAAAATGAATGAGGAACGAATGATTTAAATCCTGAGACAGCTTTTATGGAGAATGACTTTGCGCCAGGCATAAAGAATGACAGATTGCGAAGCGTGTGGCTAATTTAAATGCTGACTTCGATTAAGCGTCTATATATAAAGAAAAGAAGTCAGCGTTTGAATTCTTCCGGGCAAATGAAGTTTAATTTGTTCGAAGAACCGATTAAACGGAATGATATCTGGCGATCTTTATGCTAAGCATAAGAATTCGGAATGCCTTATTTCCTGTTTTGGGTTGTGCGATAGGGCAAAAGATTGCGGTAGAACTAAATAGATACCACTGAGAGAGCAGTGACTGTTCTGTTCAAGACCAAGCTATGACTTATCCCTCGTTAAGCCGCAATCGGAGGGTAAGGCATAGGCTGGGATTGACTAAACTTATTTCGTTTTCTAATCTTAATACTAAAGGCCCGGGGTAATGTGGATTACTGGTTTACAAAGCATAGGAGTAAAACCTTCCTTTTTGCGAAATATAATATTCAGTAGCTCCTTAAGAAGAACCTATAACCAGTAGCAACAAAACACAAAATTAGCCTCCTGGAATATTATTTTCTATTTTTATTTATTATAAGCATCCCATTTCCGGGCAATATTAATGTCACTGGTAATGACCTTATTAAAAAAAGACCATGGCTATTCTTGTTTGTATTATTAAAACAATCGTTGGGTACCTTATTCTAATGTTCGCTGAAAATCTAAGAGATCCTGTGCAGTATTAAAAATATCTATTACCGATCACTGCTTCAAGAAATCAAGAATAAAGCTTATTATTTGTTAGGAGACAATATAGACTTCCGGAGAAGCCCATATTGTTTGCAATTACACTTTAATTGTCCTTAACGAATCTAATAGATCTCATTTCTGCTACACGGTCGGTAATCCCATCGCCACGTGCTGTGGTATCATATAAATATCCAATCAAGCCATCTGTTGTATTGCCTGATATTTCGTCATTGACATGTGTTGAAACCTCAAAATAAACAGGATCATAAGAGTATATTGTTCCTGATGAAGAAGAACCTGCCACAAGTTTGTTCGTGGTAGATGTCCAGAATGATGCCAAGATGCCTTTATCAGAGAACTCTCTTTCTGTACCGACAAACAAGTAGCCTGTAGGAATAAGATTAAGTCCCGTTGTATTATTCCCAACAAACGAAGTATTAGTCCATCCTGTAGTCGACATTATCTTCTGTAAAGGAACTGCATCTTCATATTCAAAATCACGGTCTGATTGGATCTCCTTGGCTCCGATATTGAGCATTAACTTCCTAACGTCATCTTGCGTGGGTATTCTCCATCCATCAGGAAGGTCGGATATCGATTTTACTTCTGGGAAGGAATATAATTTACCTACTGTTGGATCATTCGCGCCGTCATTATAATTAACGCCACCTGCACCGTTGTAATTAACTGTTGTCCAGGTTTGAGAGCCGATTTTTGCAGTAGGATAAGATTGCCCATTGATAGTTACTGAATCATCTGTTTTAGAATCATCATTTTTGGAACATGAACTGAGAATCAGCATTGCTGATAGAATTAAGAATAAAATCTGTTTCATTTAATTATTATTTGTAGCCAAATAGTCCCCACTTTGGCTGGTAAAGATGAGATAAGCATGAGACTGTAACCATTATCTTAAAAGATGAGATGATAACCCAATATCATTTTGGGGTCTTCTTTAGGTTCTGATAGTGTTACTACTTATTTTGTCCAATTGACAGCTTTCTTAGTGTTTCATAAACTGCTCAATGATATTTTCCAATAATTAAGGGCTGCTTCTGCTTTATGGGCCAGCATCGATTCGGCACATAGACCATAAACCGTATTTATTTCCTCGTTCCAATACTTAATCGCTATTAGCTGAGCCATAGCTATTGTTTCGCCACCAGCGAATATAAAATAGGTCATTTGATTTATCGTAGCACCAAAGTCAGCTTGCGTCGGCACTATCTTTTTCTGAATAGTTAAGCCGTGAAGTTGAGCAATGCTCTTCGAAGTGTGAATTTTTTCTTCAATTTTTTGAAACTTCAATGTTCCGTTTTTTTTAATGAAGTAGTTTTTATATCGATCGTAAATATTATAAAATGTGTACATAATAAGGGCTAAACGGTTATCAATAATAGGAATAATAGGAAAGAAAGAATGGCCGATCCAATCAAAGAAACGCTACCATCATTATGCCTTTGTTTCCAACAGTACTTTAAGAAGCTTAAAGAGGCTACAAAAAGCAAGAATAATATGAATTTTATCATTTTGATCGCTCTACCAGTTCAATAGTTGAGATAGCAAGATCACGACAATCTTGATTTTGAAAAATGCAGAGCTTATCAGTCTCTTCCAGAATTAATAATTCATTAAAACAATGCGCTATCCACATAACAGCAGGAAGAGGCGCTAAAGTTCCAGGTAACTTAACTTGTTGTTCGTAAAGCTTTAAAAGATCGTCTTCTGGATTAGGACAAGTACAAACCGCCTCTAAATTTTCACATAACGAAAGGCAGTTCTTCTTAAGATTATCCACTAAATATTTAGATGACATTCCTTGTAGAACTATTTTTTTTAAATCCTCGTTTAAATTCGTTAGGGCTTTTATAATTTTATCTTTATGTAAGTTACTGTATGACATGTGCTTTTATCTTTTGTCATAAGTCCCATTTCGACAGGTTAATAAACACGATAAGCGTGGGACTGTAACCATATCTGAACTGGGAGCCCTGAGAAGCTCGTGCAACAGACAGGTTAAGCCCTACGCTTATCGCATAGAGCATTAACACTAATCTGTTCTTGTTGCACATTCAGAAGTTTCTCAGGTTTCCAGTTGCAAGAACATTAGCTAACGCTTATATATCTTTTAGTTGAATTTTCCGTTATAATTATATCTGGTTGCGTACCTCCGCTTTATTTGCTATAAATTTAAATACTTTTATAAATGTATTAATTTTTCCGACAATATTATTTCTTAAAATTTTCGCTATCCGAAATATGCTGACTTCAAAAAGGCTCGGGGAATTATGAGGACATAATGTTTCAGGGGTATCATTTGATATTATTTATTTATATATAGACGGGAGGTGTTGTTGAGGTGAGAGTTTATATATAAATAAGAAAGGGAATGTTTTTTTGATGTGTTGTTTATAAAGGGGGATATAGGTGCCTGAGACAACGAAATGATTTTCCTAATCTTTGCCCCGAGGGACTATTTTCTAGAGTGTCAGTGCGCCCGAAGTACACAAAAAATATAATTTTTTAAAAAAAAGACCTGGTCGGATAGACCAAGTCTTAAATTTTCAATCCGTTTTTCATATTAAGGGGGTATAAAACCCTTCTTTTCAAAAATGTGGATCGAATTAAACAACAAGTTGCTTTTCAATCCGGTAAACTTTTTTGCCTTTTACGGTAGTACGTCTGGTCTGAAAATATTTATTCAATAATCTGGTTCCAGGCTGAAGCTTAAACAAATTGTATCGCTGAATTCCCTCTTTGGTAATTTTCTCAATACAACTTGAAAAATAGTTGCTTCCCACCACAAAATTCTCTTGAAGGAAATCAATGAATTCAAAATTGAATACCTGATCGTTTTTCCCTTTATTCTTAACTGCTTTTCTTATCTCATAGGGACTGAACTTCAATCTTTTCGCTTCTTCTATCCCAATAATTTCAAGATCATGAATGTATTTCGGAAACTTGCTTCGCAATTCATCCTTTTCAAAATAAGTAACAAATGGATCTACAGAAAATTTTGCATTAATTTCTTCCAACAGAGGACAGAGAATCTCGTAAATGCTTTTCAAATTAAGAGATTCTGATTTTAAGAATTTTTTCCGCTCTACGTCAGAAATCGCATAGGTTTCTTTTTTGTGTATTACAGAAAAGTGCTTGGAAGTCTTATATCCCTGGATCAGATTTCCACTATTCAGGTAAAACGTCTTTACTTTTTCTTCAAAACACTTGTTGTCCTTCAGATAGTAATTAATCTCACTATCGGGAGTAATGCACAAGGATAACTCAATCTTCTTCATCAGTTCCTGCAGGGTTTTTACAGCTCCCAAAGTAGTGGCTCCCTCAAGATGTTTTTTCAAATAGCCATGCACTTGTTGCCCTCTTTTGATATCATTTTCTAATTCATCCAGGCATGTGAGAGCTATGTTAGGATTGAAGTTGGTAATATGAACGATCTCCTTCTTTGGCCGAAAGTCTTCAAAATCTCTAAATCTCCCAACAATCTGAACAGCTTCACTCAGGGGGTCAATGGTTGAATGCAGTGCAATCTCCAAATCTGTTAGCATAATTATAGTTGGATTTCCCCGGAATTCGACATCAACAGCCGAAAAGAACCGGGATGTGAAGAAATTGAATTTTTTAAAGGCAGCTAAATCGGAATGCACATTCTTGAAATTATTCCCATTTAGTTTTACTTTACTATCTTCTGAACAAAATACTGCACTTTCATCGCCAATTTTAAGTTGTCGTATCATCTGCGCAATAGATGCAGTCGAATTATGAAAAATAAAATACGGCTCCCTCTGATTTTCGTCTATAAACTTTCGTAAAGAAAATAATATGTTATTTGTTTCAATTAGTCTTAAGTCTTTAGAGTATTTAAACAACGGCTTTATTTCCTTCTTTATAAAATTGCATCTTTTAAATTGGGGATCAGTGAACTCGATAGGTGTCGCAGATATCATAGCCTTTCTATTGTAAGAAAAGAAATCCTGCATAGGAAGTAACATCTTCTCTCTGAAGGACACGTCCTGTACCAAACGTTCACACTCATCAAATAACAAGAAAAAGTCCTGGAATAGTAAGTAATCGGGATGATCTTCGATAGCTTCCTTGATTTTAAAGTAAGATTCGGGAGTTGTAAGAAATTTTTTTCGATTGACATTTGAGTTTAGATAATCAGTTATCGAGCTAATGGTAACACCCTCGTAAACACCTTTGATAATAGGCTTTCTTTTGTTCTTATTCATTTTCTTACATTTCCCTTTAATTACAGGGACATTGGGGACTATTACAATAACATTCCATTCAGATTCCAGTATTAATGTCGTCGCTCCGATCCCGGTTAATGTTTTGTATACAATGCAGTTAGATGGTATTTCAACCAGAACGTCTTTTAGAAACTGGCCTTCTTTTATGTATATATATTTGTTCATGAATGATTCAAGATTTTAATGATTAAAATTTGCAATGAAAAGCGCCGGAAAATTCCGACGCTTTGAGATAGGCACTATTTTACTTCTTTCTTAAGTTCTTCCGCCATTTCTTCAACAGAAAATCGGAAATTCCGTAGCTTTCCTGCCGTATAGTCTTTGACTAACTTCTCAATCCAGTCGCTGTGGTGCATTCTAAAGGACTGTTTTCCTTGAGGTAAGTTGAACTTCACCCAGAGAATAGTATTGCCATAGGTATCTTCCATGGGGATAGGAAGATTTGATATGGGATAGCCAGATCCTAAATACTCAAAGAATAAGCACAGCTTCTTCTGTTGATATTCACTAATTCCAGTTACGTAACTGGTTAGCTCTTTTATAGAGAAATAACCATGAGGGTTATTTTCTGTGAATAATGCGGTTGTTGTGATTAACTTGTTTTCTGATTTTACTTCTCTGATTTTTGAAAAAGGATTTTTGATATCCATGTTTAATTATTTAAATCAAAGCACTATTGCTTTGATGTTATTAGTTAAACGATGGGCGGGAATCAGGAGATTTTTGAAGAAAAATTTCTTTTCTGACAGATCAGAACTATGGGTTATCTTTTATATACTGTCTCAGAGCTTGATCAAATCTTTTATAGGCTGCGTTATCAACTCTTGATTCTTTTCTTGGTTTTTGATTCTTTTTCACATTGCTTTGTGACTCCATTTTCCAGTCCAAAATTTGGAAAGCTTTGTATATCAGTATTAGATGGTTCTTGCGAAAGGTTACAGACTTATTTCCTTGCTCGTTCCCCCCAGAAAAGTTTAAATATATAGTGAGGGTAATAGCTGATTTAAGCATGAACATTTTTTCACTTTTTTTATTTTGAAATTCGATCATCTCTTCCAGACGTTCGATCATTTGCCTTACTTTAGGGATTCTTATTTTTCCATTTAAAAGGTCATTATAAGTTTTTAAGGTAGTTATTCCTATCGTTTCAAGGCCTTTGGGATTTGCCATTACGCTAAGGGGAAACATAGCGGAAATTGGCTTCAGTATGTTTTTCTCTATAGGGAAATAATGCTGTAGATTATCCAATGTTGCTTTCTCATCACTTCCCCGGCTCCTAATTTCTACCACGATATTGTCAATGGCATTGCGCTGAAGAATGGAATATGCTTTCAATAGATTGAGCCTTACTTTATCTTGAAAATAACTATCTGTACCGTAATCACTCATTTTATTTTTAAATGCGACCATATAGCATAGAATAGTAAATAGTTCAGTTTGAATCCTTTCGTCGAGTTCGTAATCCAAGAATAACTTTGTTGTTTTATCCTTCAATCGAAAAAGATGTCTTAGCATATGAAAAGTGCTTTTAAACGCAATATCCCGAGGTGCTAAATCATGTGCATGAATGATAGGCATTATATGGTTTTCATCAATGTCATCAATGTACATTCCGGGAGCTAAGCCGATTTCGTGGAGAAACGGTTCTATTCTTTCTCTATTTACAATTAGTTTCATAATCTATGTGACGGGTAAAAATAAATAATCCCGCCATTGCTGACAGGATTATTCTTTCTATTTTAAATATAGGCCCTCTAAGACTTTTTCATTCAAGCTGTCTATAACTTCCTTATCAAAAGCATCCAGATAAATATTGGTGATTTTGTTACCATATTCGTGACCCAGAGCCTCAGCTATTACTTCGTTAGAGTACCCCAACCTTTTGGCGGTTGTGGCCCAGGTATGCCGAGCGACATAAGTAGTAACTTCTTCCTGTATACCATTATTCTGAGCGAGCCTTTTCAACCACTTATTAGTAGTCTTTATCCACTGGGCTATGATCTTTTTTGCTTCCATTGAATCTGGGATAATATTAGCATGAAGAATGGGGAGTAGATATTTCGAATTCCTGCCCCTGTACAAACCGAAGATATGTGAAGCTAAATCTGTAAGCTTTATATCGTATTCCTTATGAGTCTTCCTTCTTTTATAACGTAGCCGCCCATCACTTAGATTTCTAGAAGTAAGGTACGCCAGATCAGTAAAAGAAATCCCTATAAGGGAAAAGCTGAGAAGGAAATAGTTCCTGGCATGCCAAGTCGGAGAATTCTTCTCTAAAAAAACCATCCCGAGCTTCTTTAGCTGGCCAACAGGAATCGCACGCTTTGCCGTTTTTTCCGTCTTAATGGATATATCAATGAAAGGATAGTAAGAACGATCAACAATCTTAAACTTGATAGCTTTATTATATAGCGCTCGTATAGATCTAAAATAATTACCTACTGTATTCGGCTTAGCTCCATCTTTGATTAGTGCCCTTTTAAATTTCTCAAGGAAGGCGTAGTCAATCTGAGTAAATTTTAATTTTTTATTATCACAAAAGTCGGTGAGCCGATTTACTGCTGTTCTATAAACGATAGCATTACCTACTCTGTTCACCTCAAGCATATCCTTGATAATTCCCTGAGCAAAATCATAAAAGGATATATTCCTTATGATCACTGGCTTCTTTTCAGTTAGCTGTTCTCTTAATGCTTCAAACGAAAACTCATTTGCATCATTCAGCAGATGTACTGCCCGTTGAACTTTTAAAAATGCTTCTAGTACGGAAGGATTAATAGCAGAATAGTTTGGATGATTAGATTTTAATTGACACGACTTTTCATCCCAATACTGTTTTTCAACTCTTGTGCCTGTGCTGATAGTTGTATTCTGACGGTTGAAGGTTATCCTAATGACTATAGGGTAAATTCCGTCTGTCCTTGGTCTTCTTTCATCAAGGATAGTTTTGTAGTAAACCATAATTTTTCAGTTATGGCTTTGATAGTGTACGAACAATGTACGAACAATAGGTTCTCTTTTCCCCCTTTTAGCCGGTCCTCCCCAAATTTTCCTAATAAAAAAAGCCGCTTAGATCTTTCTAGCGGCTTTTTTTTGGGCTCCTGAGGCTGGGCTCGAACCAGCGACCCTCTGATTAACAGTCAGATGCTCTAACCGGCTGAGCTACTCAGGAGTACATTTACCCGGTTATTGATGCTTTGCTGCCCCTTTTTAAGTTAGCAGCACTGCTGTGTTTTGGGACTGCAATATTCGGGATTTTAATTTATTAATGCAATATTTGCTGAAAGATTTTTTAAAATAATTTATGAGCTTAGTTATTATCGGTACAGTCGCTTTCGATGCCATAGAAACACCCTTCGGAAAAACAGATAAGATCGTAGGCGGAGCGGCTACTTACGCCAGTCTTGCGGCTTCTTATTTTTATGAGAAAGTAAAGATCGTAGGCGTTGTCGGCGACGATTTCCATCAGGAAGATATTGATACCATCAAAAGTCACGGAATAGATGTAGAAGGCCTGCAGGTTAAGAATGGCGAGAAATCATTCTTCTGGTCGGGAAAATATCACATTGATATGAACAGCCGCGATACCCTGACGACCGAACTGAACGTACTGGCAGATTTCGACCCCCAGATTCCCGAATCGTACCAGGATTGCGATTTTCTTCTCCTGGGAAACCTTACACCCAAAATACAGCAGATAACAATTAACAGGTTAAGAAACCGCCCAAAGCTGATTGTGCTCGATACCATGAACTTCTGGATGGATGTAGCATTGGAAGATCTGCTTGAAACCCTTAAAATGGTCGATGTGTTAACTATTAATGATGCCGAAGCACGTCAGCTATCCGGAGAATATTCCTTAGTAAAAGCAGCCAGGAAGATTTTACAGATGGGGCCAAAGTTCCTGATCATTAAAAAAGGAGAACACGGAGCATTATTGTTTAACGAGGACATGATATTTTCGGCCCCGGCCCTGCCTCTTGCCGATGTGTTCGATCCCACAGGCGCCGGCGATACATTTGCAGGCGGCTTTATAGGATATCTTGCGAAAGTGAGTACCATCAATTTTAATAATATGAAGAATGCCATTATCTATGGTTCAGCCCTGGCGTCCTTCTGTGTTGAAAAGTTCGGAACAGAAGGACTGAAAGACCTGAGCAATGAAAAGATCGCATCCAGGGTCCAGGAATTTGTCAACCTCAGCAGCTTTGTGATAGAACAGTAAAGCAGCCAATATAACCGACAGGAGTATTTCGCCAATCCCATTAGTGTGTAAAGCTAAATACTCCTGTTAGCCAAGCTTTCCCACCCTCTTAAACCGTTCAAATACCTTTTGAGTATGGGGCGCATCTTTTAATTCTTCGGTAAGGTCCTGCCCCGCCCAATGCTCATAATGTTTTCCTTCACGCCAAAGGCGGCTTTCAGACACGTCATAAATCACTCCCGAACAGGCTACCCAGATCTGTGGTTTATCCTGTCCGTTTCTTAAGGCCAGTTGCGATTTAGTATAAAGAGGGAGTTCTGTTTCCATCCGCGTTTATTTTAAGTCCGCCGCGCCTGAAGTGCTCAAAGAATAAAATGTTCATAAGCAACATAGCAAGAGAGTAAAAATGGTCTTCAAAAGGAATACTGCCTATCCTCAGTCCCATATTCTGATGGTCGTTGTACAATACAACGGGTATGGAAGTCAGCAGTCCGTTTACAATAAAAAAGGGAATTAAAGATACGATGTACGCAACATAGAACCTGCCGGCAAAAGGAGGTTTTGCCAGGAATAAATATAAGGTCAGAACAAATAAAAGACCAAAAGTAGCCAGCGAATAGACACGCTGGTGAAACACGATGAGCATTGCCGCCGATAGAAGGGCCAGGAGCAGGCTGACAGGGCGGCTTACCTTTTTTAAAACATCCCTTTTGATATAATAATTAAGGCATTCGTATATAAAAATGCAGGCAAACGGAACTGTTATAAAGAAAAGAATTTCCTCAACAGGAAGCCTGAGAAAATAAATACCGGTAATGTAATCGCTGTTAAAGCCCCATACATCTGTCAGAACGAAAATATAGTCCCATATTAAAAACACACTCCCCGTAAGAAGCAAGCCGGGAAAAATAAACTTCCAGCTTTTATAAAACCTTACGCGTTTATCAAAGGATAACATTACCGGAAAAAACACAGTCAGAAAGTTAATAAGCAGATAGGTATAATGCTTATCCATTCTTCAATCCTTCATCCAAGACAGCAATTTCATGATCGTTAAACCTGTTGGTCTTCTTCAGAAAAGTGATTATATTTTTAATCAGTGTACTATCCGCAGTACCAAAATTGTCCTTTTCTATCAACTCTATAATCTTTTTCCGGTCCTCATCCAGGTTAACGCTAAAACCTAAAACAGAAGGCAGATAATGTTCAACACTGAACCGCAAAAAACGTATTTCAAGGCAATCGGGACTCCTGGCTACAGCCGTTTTCAAATCGCCTAACCCGCTTTTTAAATAGCTGATCTTCCGGTATGGATTCCATGCATGTTTAGCCATAATTGCCTGAGCAGAACCATAATAGGCAATTAAAATGGGATCCGAAAGGTTCTGTCCTTTTAGCTTTTTATAAAATTCTTCCGCAGCTTCCTTGTCTTTTACCGCCGCATAAAATTCTTTTCTTACCTGTTTAATGTCGGAGGCATAAATTATGGACGGCACCAGAAGAAGCAGCGTAAAAAGAATGCGGATCATATAGCTTTTATCCTTTCTATAAACAAGGCATGTGCCATAAGCCACAGCTTTCTTTTATCCGAAATACGGATTCTTCCCCCGGCAAGCATCTGTACAGGCGTAGCTTTGATTTTCCTGAACAGATCGGTATAATAAAGATATGCTACATATACGCCTTTTTTTGCACAGGCAGGCAAATTCCTGATTCCTTTCAGGCCTTCTTTAAAATCCTCCTGGATGTCCAGTTCAATTCCTTTCTTGTCATGCTCTGAAAAGGATGAAAGATCAATTCCCGGAAGATAAACCCTCCCTCTTTCCTCGTAATCTGATTTTATATCCCTGAGAAAGTTTATCTTCTGAAATGCCGCGCCGAGCTTTCTGGCCCCGGGTACTAACTTCTCGTATAACCCATTTTCTTTACCGCAAAACACCTTTAAGCACATAAGCCCGATTACTTCTGCAGAACCATAGATATATTGCCGGAAGCTTTCCGGGGAATAGCTTGTCCTTTTAAGGTCCATTTCCATAGAATCTAAAAAGGAATTGATCAGGGCCAGGTCTATCTGATACTGGTTTACTACCTGCTGAAAAGCATGCAAAACCGGATTAATACTGATGCCTGAAGCAATTGCTTCAAAAGTTTCCTCTCTAAACCGGCTGAGAAGTTTTTGTTTATCGTAATCATGAAAAGTATCTACTATCTCGTCCGCATACCTTACAAACCCGTAAATTGCGTAGACAGGGTTCCGCAGTTCCTTTTTAAAGGCCCTGATCCCCCAACTGAATGATGTGCTGTATTTTTTTGTGATCACCTTGCTGCACTCAAAACAAGCTGTATTATACAAATCCATCATAGTGCCGGAATACTTTAGTTACCTTTACGCAAATTAACAATAAAAGTTCTTTTACTTACATTTACCTGACGAAACCTGCATGAACAGGTGCAAAAATATTTTATTTAAATGAAAGCCTCACGCATAGCAGTTATCGGATCAGGATTCGCCGGACTGGCGGCAGCTTCCCTTCTCGCCCGTGAAGGGTGCGATGTTACCATATATGAAAAGAACGATCAGCCCGGAGGCCGCGCAGGGATTTGGGAGAAAGATGGCTTTCGTTTCGACATGGGGCCAAGCTGGTACTGGATGCCCGATGTATTTGAGGATTTCTTTAAACTTTTCGGCCATTCGGCAAACCATTTTTACCCGCTGCAACGCCTGGACCCTTCATACCGGATCTACTGGAGTAAAAATGAATACAATGATATTCCTGCCGGGTTAACAGCAATCAAAGATCTGTTCGAACAACTGGAACCAGGATCAGGCCCCAGGCTGGATCAGTTTCTCAGGCAGGCGCAGTATAAATACACTGCCGGAATGGGCGGCTTTGTTTTCAAACCCTCCCATTCAGTAAAAGAATATCTTGATATCCGGCTGTTGAAAGCCGGATTAAAGCTGCAGATGTTTTCAAGTGTCCGCAGTCATATCGGCAAATATTTCAAAAATCAGAAGATTGTTAAGCTTCTGGAATTCCCGGTACTCTTTTTGGGAGGCACCGCCCAAACTACACCGGCATTATACAGCCTGATGAACTATGCCGACCTTGTACTCGGAACATGGTACCCGCAGGGGGGAATGCACGAAATCGTAAAAGCAATGGTGAGCATTGCCGGAGAACAGGGCGTCAGAATAAAATACAACTCAGAGGTAAAACAGATCGTTATAAAAAACAATAAAGCTGCCGGTATTGAAACAGATCAGGGCTTTTTTGAAGCCGACCTGGTAATTTCAAATGCCGACTATGAACATACCGACCAGAAACTGTTAGAAAAAAAATACCGTAATTACAGTCCCTCCTACTGGGATAAAAGAACGTTATCTCCTTCTTCGCTAATTTTCTATATCGGGACCAACAAAAAAATAAAGGGGATCCGGCATCATAACCTGTTCTTCGACGAAGATTTTGAGCAGCATTCAGAAGAAATATACAGCAAAGCCCAATGGCCGCAAAAACCCCTGTTCTATGTTTGCTGCAGCTCGAAAACAGACCCGGAAGCAGCGCCGCCCGAAGGTGAAAACCTGTTTTTCCTGATCCCGGTAGCACCTGGTTTAAAAGACACTGAAGAGATCAGAGAAAAATATTTCCGCCTGCTGATGGACCGGTTTGAAATGATCACCGGTGAAAATATCCGGCCGGCAATTGTTGTCAAAAGAAGCTATGCTATTAACGACTTCATCAGAGATTACCACTCTTTTAAAGGAAATGCATACGGGCTTGCCAATACCCTGCTTCAAACAGCCTTTTTAAAGCCTAAAATGCGTTCTGAAAAAGTCCCTAACCTGCTGTATACCGGGCAGCTTACAGTACCAGGCCCCGGTGTGCCCCCGGCTATTATTTCCGGACAAGTTGCAGCCCGGGAAGCATTAAAGATCCTTTCAGCTATCCGCACACCAATTACTGATTAAGATAACTCCCGTATGCACAAAACCTTCCATAGAATACCACCGCCTGAAAGATTGAATCATACCGTTAAAATCATTCTGCGTAACAACTTATTCCTTGTAACATATTCTGCTGTACCCGGTCTAATTCATCAGGAATTAGTACTTTTATTGCATGGCCATACAGAAAAGCTATAAAGAGAATGTAAGAGTTGCATTACAATCAGTCAGGAGTAACAAACTCCGGACATTTCTTACCGCAGCAATTATAGCCATAGGCCTGATGGCCCTGGTTGGAATATTAACCTCTATTGATGCAATCAAAAGCTCCCTGAATAATACGTTCTCCAGAATGGGGGCCAACTCGTTCACGATCAGAAACAGGGGAATAGGGATCAGAATAGGGGGTGGCGGACAAAGGGCTAAACGATACGAATCAATAACCTATCGCCAGGCCCTGGCTTTTAAAAAGAAGTTCACTTTTCCGGCAACCGTTTCTGTCAACACCTTTGCCTCGCAGGCCTCTACCGTAAAGTATGGCAGCGAAAAAACCAACCCTAATATTACCATTCTTGGCGGCGACGAGAATTATATTTTAACCGGCGGCTTTACCCTGGCAGGGGGCAGAAACTTCTCTCAGAATGAAGTGGACTACGGCAGCAACGTGGTAATTATCGGATATGAAATAAAAACACGGCTTTTTCCAAACGCTGATCCTATCGACAAAGACATCCTTATCGGGGGAAACAAATTTAGAATAGTCGGATTGTTTGAAGAAAAAGGCGCTGGTGCCGGATTTGGAGGAGATAAAATGTGTGTCGTTCCCCTGCTGAAGGCCCGTCAGATTATGACATCCAATCAACCCTCCTATACTATTACAGTCATGGGCAGTAACCCCGGGCAAACCGAAACAGCCATAGGAGAAGCCACCTCTGTATTCAGAAATATACGGGGACTGAAAACCGGGCTTCCTGACAATTTTGAAATTTCCAAGAGTGATGCTATTGTGCAAACCCTGCTTGAGAATATAAAGTGGGTAACTATTGGAGCTATCGTAATTGCTTTCGTCACTCTGGTCGGAGCCTCTATAGGCCTCATGAATATTATGCTGGTATCAGTTACCGAACGCACCAGGGAAATTGGTATCCGTAAAGCCGTTGGCGGCACTCCTGCGATCATCCGGCAGCAATTTCTGCTGGAAGCTATTGTAATCTGCCTGATAGGCGGAATTACAGGCATCGTACTCGGTATTCTCATTGGAAACCTCGTTGCCATACTCCTGGGGGCCAGCTTTATAGTCCCCTGGGCCTGGATAGTCCTCGGCGTGGTCCTTTGTATCACGGTAGGCATCGTTTCAGGATTCTATCCCGCGTCAAAAGCCTCCCGGCTCGATCCTGTGGAAGCGTTGAGATACGAATGAAGGGGGGGGTTATGAGTTATGGATTATGGGTTATGGATTATGAGTTGCGGGTTGTCGACTGCTATTTTGGTGCTTCATCAAAATATCTGCGGTTCTATTTAACATAATGCCTTTCAACTTTCAACTTTCAACTTTCAACTTTCAACTTTCAACTTTCAACTTTCAACTTTCAACTTTCAACTTTCAACTTTCAACTTTCAACTTTCAACTTTCAACCCGCAACCTTCAACCCGCAACCCGCAACCTTCAACCTTCGTACTGCTTCCTGTAATACTCCTGATAATTTCCCGAAGTAACATCCTGCAGCCATTCTTCATTACTAAGATACCAGTCGACTGTTTTTTCAAGGCCTTCCTCAAACTGCAGGCTTGGTGTCCAGCCCAGTTCACGCTGAAGTTTACCGGAATCAATCGCATAACGCAGGTCGTGCCCGGCCCTGTCGGCAACAAACGCGATCAGGTTCTCCGAGGTTCCCTCTTCCCTGTCCAGCTTTTTATCCATAATCCTGCACAGCAAACGGATCAGGTCGATATTTTTCCATTCGTTGTGTCCTCCTATATTATAGGTGTCGCCGGGATTGGCCTTATGAAACAACAGGTCGATGGCACGCGCATGATCTTCTACCCACAGCCAGTCGCGGATATTCTCTCCCTTGCCGTAAACAGGAACAGCCTTGTTATTCTTGATGTTATTAATAGCCAGGGGAATCAATTTCTCCGGAAAGTGATATGATCCGTAATTATTCGAACAATTAGAGATCACCGTATTTAAACCATACGTGTCGTGATAGGCTCTTACGAAATGGTCAGAACTAGCCTTAGAAGCCGAATAAGGGCTATGCGGGTCGTATGCTGTTTCTTCTGTAAACAGGCCCTCTTCGCCCAGCGTGCCATATACTTCATCTGTAGAAACATGGTAAAAGCGTTTGCTGTCATAGTCGCCCTTCCATTGATTACGGGCGGCATTCAGAAGATTTACAGTTCCCACTACGTTAGTCATCACAAAATCTATGGGACTGCTGATAGAGCGGTCAACATGTGATTCCGCTGCCAGGTGAATCACGGCATCAGGGTTTTCCCTGCTGAACAGGCCAGCTATAAAGCCAGCGTCAACGATATCCCCCTTAACAAAACGATAGTTAGGGGCGTCTTCCACGTCCCTGAGATTTGCCAGGTTTCCGGCATAAGTCAGCTTATCCAGGTTAATGATTTCGTACCCCGGATAGGTATTTACAAAACGCCTTACCACATGCGAACCTATGAAACCGGCGCCGCCGGTAATAATAATCTTTTTCATCTAATTATTGTTGCGGGTTGAAGGTTGTAAGTTGCAGGATATCCTTCAACCCGCAACCCACACGCTTCAACTCATTACAAAGGATGTTCATTAATATATTTCTCCCATGCCCAGGCAGAGCGCATCATATCTTCAAGCTTCAGCTCAGCCTTCCAGTTTAATTCCTTTTCAGCCTTGGAAACATCTCCCCAAACCTGTTCTACGTCACCGGGACGGCGGGCGCCTGTTTTATATTCCAGCTTAACCCCGGTACTGCTTTCAAATGCATGGATCACTTCCAGTACGGAGCTTCCTGTACCCGTGCCGACATTGAATATTTCAAAATTTGCTTCCATTTTCGCAGCTTCCTGGCGTTTCAATGCTGCAATATGGGCCTTAGCCAGGTCCACAACATGAATATAATCGCGGATACAGCTTCCGTCAGGGGTGTTGTAGTCGCTGCCATACACCGTTATTGCTCCCCTCTTCCCTATAGCGCTCTGGGTAATAAAAGGAACCAGGTTTTGAGGCACCCCGATAGGAAGTTCTCCGATCAGTGCTGTTTCATGAGCTCCTACGGGATTAAAATACCTCAAAGCGATCACATGATAGTTTGCATTTACCGAAGCTGTTTCAGCAAGTATCTCTTCCGAGATCTGCTTGGTATTTCCATAAGGGGATTCTGCTTTTTTAACAGGAGCCTCCTCCGTTACCGGCAATTTATCAGGCTGCCCGTAAACAGTACATGAAGAAGAAAAAACAAAGTTTATATCCCGTCCTGTAAAAGCAGTCAGCAGGTTGATGAGGGAAAAAAAGTTATTCCGGTAGTATTTCAGGGGAAGCTGAACCGACTCGCCCACTGCTTTATGCGCGGCGAAATGAATAACTCCTGTAATATCAGGATTATTGCTGATCAGTTCTTTAACTTTTTCCTCTTCGCATAAGTCAAGCTGATGAAATTCAAGTTTAATGCCTGTGATCTCTGTGATCTGATCAAGAATGCCAATACTTGAATTATCAAGATTATCCACAATAACGACTTCATAACCTGCCTGCTGAAGTTCGACAACAGTATGCGAACCTATATAACCGGTTCCGCCTGTTACTAAAATTTTGCCCATGGTCTATTTATTATAACTTGTAAAATCTTTGTGCTCAATCTTTTCAATCACTTCAACAGGAAGCGACTTAAAGTATTCATACGTAATCTTCAATCCTTCAGCACGCGATACCTTCGGCTCCCAGCCCAGCAGTTCCCTGGCCTTGGTGATATCGGGTCTGCGCTGTTTAGGGTCATCCACCGGGAGCGGTTTGGTGATCAGCTTCTGTTTTGTGCCCGTCAGTTTAATGATCTCTTCACCGAACTCCTTTATCGTGATCTCATCCGGGTTCCCGATGTTCACCGGATAGACATAATCCGAGAACAGCAGCCGGTAAATCCCTTCGATCAGGTCATCCACGTAACAAAAGGAGCGTGTCTGGCTGCCGTCGCCAAATACCGTCAGGTCTTCACCCCGGATCGCCTGACCGATGAAAGCCGGAAGTACTCTTCCGTCATTCAGCCGCATTCTGGGCCCGTAGGTATTAAAGATCCTCACGATCCGTGTTTCTACCTCGTGGAACGTATGGTAGGCCATGGTCATGGCTTCCTGGAAACGTTTGGCTTCGTCATATACCCCGCGCGGCCCTACCGGGTTTACATTCCCCCAGTATTCCTCAGGCTGAGGGTTTACGTTCGGGTCGCCGTAGACTTCCGAAGTCGAGGCGATCAGGATTCGTGCATTCTTCTCTTTGGCAAGCCCCAGCAAATTATGGATCCCCAATGATCCTACCTTTAAGGTCTGGATCGGGATCTTCAGGTAGTCAATCGGACTGGCCGGAGAGGCAAAATGAAGAATATAGTCCAGCTCCCCCGATACATGCACAAATTTGGAAACATCGTGATGATAGAACTCAAAGTTTTCCAGTTTGAACAGGTGCTCTATATTGCGCAGATCGCCGGTGATCAGGTTATCCATGGCGATCACATGAAAGCCTTCTTTGATAAAACGATCGCACAGATGCGATCCCAAAAATCCGGCTGCACCGGTAATCAGTATACGTTTTCCCGACATTATTTTTCTATTACTTTCTTCCTATGCTGTTGTACTTCACCGTAACCTGCATATCCTGTTTCTGCTACGGCTATTTTCATCTATTGTTAATTTTTGAATATTTTAACAGTAATTTCGGCGAAGATAAAACAATAAGCAATTATATGCTATTTCTATACAATCTGGGCATTAAAGTTTATAACTTTCTGCTATTCTTACTTCAGTTTTTTAATCCCAAAGCAAAGCTCTGGATTGAAGGAAGAAAAGGGTTTTTCAAAAAAGTTTCTTCTCTTCCCGCTGCGGATACAAAGCGTATATGGTTTCATTTTGCTTCTCTTGGCGAATTTGAACAGGGACGGCCTGTTTTAGAGCAGATCAAAAAACAATACCCGGGACATCCTGTCGTGATGACCTTTTTCTCGCCCTCCGGATATGAGCTGCGAAAAAATTCACCGCTGGCTGATCATGTTTTTTATCTTCCCATAGACACAAAAGAGAACGCCGAAAAGTTCATCCGTTTAATAAACCCCAAACTTGTAATTTTTACAAAGTATGAGTACTGGTATCACTACTTCAATGAACTAAACAAAAGGCACGTTCCTCTCTATATTATTTCGGCCATATTCCGCAAAAACCAGCCTTTTTTCAAATGGTATGGCGGGCTGCACCGGAAGATGCTGGGTTTTGTATCTCATTTTTTTGTACAGGACCCATTCAGCTCTGAATTATTAAAAGAAATCAATATCAGAAATGTCACTATAAGCGGCGATACCCGCTTCGACAGGGTAGCAGAAAATGCAAAATCGCCAAAGCAGTTTAATGAAGTAAAGAGCTTCTGCGGCAATTCAAAAGTTTTTGTAGCAGGAAGCACCTGGCCCGAAGACGAAAGCCTGATAGCCGGACTGGTAAAATCATATCCCGGCTGGAAATTTATCCTGGCGCCCCACGAAATAAAACCCGAAAAAATAAAAGCACTCGAAGAAATGCTTCCCGAAGGCACTACCACCAGATACTCCGCACTCTCTGCCCGCAACCTTAACCCGTCAGTAAGCCCCCCGCAACCCGCAACCCCTGGCCTTCAACCTTCAACCCACAACCCCCAACCCATAATATCCCCTACCCTTCAACCCGCAACCCGCAACCCGCAACTTTTAATCATCGATAATATCGGCATGCTTTCTTCCCTTTACCAGTACGGAGAAATAGCCTATATCGGCGGAGGCTTTGGCGTCGGGATCCACAATACCCTGGAGGCGGCGGCTTTCGGCATTCCCGTGATCTTTGGCCCGAACTATCACAAGTTCCTGGAGGCGAAAGCACTGATCCAAAACGGCGGAGGCTTTTCAATAAGCAATGAAAAAGAGCTTCAGGAGATCATGATCAAACTCATGGATGAAGGATACAGGACCCGGGCCGGAAACGCCGCCGGAAATTTCGTTGAGGATCAAAAAGGGGCAACCGGCATTATTCTTTCTTTTTTGGAGAAGCAAGACCACCCGGTTTCATAAACTTATAAAACCCGGCAGAAGCAGTATCAGCAACAGAACCATCCGGTTTATGGTAAATCAGATAAATCTCAAAATTCTTTTGCCGGGATGCAAATAACAGGGCCTTCTTTAGCCCCATCCCCATTAAAGCATTGTCATATCCGTCGGCGGTGATCCCGTCTTTTGCCCAAACCGTAACGCTTATAAGTTCATTCTGAATGGGATACCCTGTACGGGCATCGATGAGATGAGAAATGCGTTTATTTCCCTGCTGATGATATTTACGGTAATTCCCCGAAGTAGTAATGGCGCCTCCCGCAAGCCTGACAATCTTCTGCAAAGGCTCAGCTCCGGGTTCATCAGCGGGGCTTTCTATCCCTACGGTCATCATCGCCCCTTCCGGCTGCCGCCTGCCCTTTAGTCTGATCTCCCCTCCTATCTCCACCAGGTAATCAGCAATTCCTTTTTTCTCCAGGTACGCTGCCACAATATCCACACTGTATCCCTGTGCAATGCCGTTCACATCAATATGCAGGCAGGGCTCATCTTTCAGCAGGCTGTCTCCTGCCAGATGAAGTTTATCAGAACCTACACATTTCATTAAATTCCTTACCTCCGCAGAATCGGGCGCTGAAGAAGCAGATTGGACCCCGAAACCCCATGCCTGAACCAGGGGTTGAATAGTAATATCAAAAATGCCTCCCGTATTCCTGAAAACTTCTTTCGATTTCCTGACCACTTCCTGAAAATGCTGATCGATCAGGCAGCCCCTTTCAGAACGATTAAACCGGGAGATCAAAGAATAGGGCTTGTACACAGATAGCGAACTGTCGATCCCGTCCAGGATAGAATCAACCTGATTCCCTCTAACCAGGCTGTCCTGCGCATAATACGTAATATGATAGGTTGTTCCCTGCGCATAACCCGACAAATGATACGGATTTAAGCCTTTTTTAACGGGAGTGAATCCAAAGAAAAACAAAATAAGGATGAACAGTAAAATACGCATGCCAGTCAGTTATGCTTCAGATACAATTTCAGAAAGAACCTCTATCCAGCGCGGATTATCATTCAAACTTTCTACCAATTGAATTCCCTCTCCCCCAAGCGCTTTAAACTCAAGATCGTATTCCTGGGCAATTTCATAAAGAGTTTCCAGGCAGTCGGCAACGAAAGCCGGGCTGAAAACCAGTAAACGCTTTGCGCCGTTCGTCCCAAGCCGGTGGATCACTTCACTGGTATAGGGCTGTGCCCATGGGTCTTTCCCCAAACGCGACTGGAAGGTAACCGTATATTTTTCTTTCGGGATAGAAAGCCTTTCCGCAATCAGCCGCGCTGTATGATGGCACTGGGCCGAATAACAGAATTTATTAGCCTCCGTAAGTACAGAGCAGCAGCCGGGCGATTGAAGACAATGCCTTTTACTGTCGTCGGCCTTAATAAGCTGGCGCTGCGGCAGGCCATGAAAACTAAAAATCACCTGATCAAAGGTTTCAGGCTGATATTTTTGTGCGTTTTCGGCAAAAACACCGATCATTCCCGGATGATCATGAAAAGAGTTAAGAAATGAAATATCAGGAATGGTTTGCCACCTGCTCACTATTTCCATTACTTTTTGATGTACCGAGCCCGTGGTTGCCGAAGCATACTGCGGAAACAGGGAGATCACTTTAATACTGCTTACCCCTGCTGCTTTCAGCTTCTCCAGCGCCGAGGCAATCGAAGGGTTCTGATACCGCATTCCCAGTTCCACATAATAATCGCCGCCCAGCTTTTGTTGAAGCAGTTCCTTTTGCCTGATGCTGTAATACAACAGGGGCGACCCGTTCTCCGTCCACACTTTCCGGTAAATTTTTGCAGACTTCGGCCCCCTGAACGGAACAATGATCCCCTTAACAAGAAGGGTACGGCCAAAAGCATTCATATCAATTACCCGTTCATCCATCAAAAATTCATCCAGATAACGGCGAACGTCGCTTACAGACGTACTGTCGGGAGTACCGAGGTTTACTAATAAAATGCCTTGTTTACTCATATAGAACTTCGAAAATAGCTATAATTTTTCTTTCATCCTCCATAACTTCCACCAGGGAATACCCGGCCATTCATGATGCTCGTAATGATAGCCAAAGAAATAGCACGATAAAAACCCCAGCACATGATTCTTACGCAGGGTGCCTGAATAATGCTTGTTGGCATGCTCCCCGTGATGGGGCTGCCAGGTTCCGAAATAAAACAACTGCAGCGTGCTCAGCAGCGCCGGAAGCACCCAGAAGAATAACAGGTTTTTCTGAGGGAACCACAGGGACAGGACATTAAAGACAACGGCCATGATGATTATCTGCAAAACAGACATATACTCTTTCATAAACCGTATATACCATGAAAAGAAATTCCCTTCATGATAATCAGGGTCAAGGTCTGAATGAACATAACGATGATGCCGGTGATGTTTTACATACAACTTATTGAAAGAGAAAGCCGCATATAAAGCCGTACAGATCTGCCCGATAACACTGTTTATTTTCTTTGAGGGGGAAACCGTTCCATGCATGGCGTCATGGGCCGTGATGAAGAGACCGGTATATAAATGCATCTGAACAAGGATCATCAGGTACACCAGGGGATTGGCCCACGAAAACTGCCATCGCAGCAGCATAAACAAACAAATGCCCCATACAACAATTACAAGAACAGCAATAAAAACACCCGCATTTAGTAATTGCTTCATTCGAAGTACCTGATTAATATTCTTCCAGCGCTTTCTTCACCTTCTCCATCAGCCATAAAGGAGTAGAGGTGGCGCCGCAGATGCCTACCTTATCTCCGGGAGCAAATATGGTGGAGTCCAGCTCTTCCGGCCCAGAAATAAAAAAAGTATCCGGATTATACTTCTTACACACCCCAAATAAAACCATCCCGTTAGACGATTTCTTGCCCGACACAAACACTATCTTGTTAAAATTGGTAACAAAGCCCCTGAGCTGCTCATCCCGGTTTGATACCTGGCGGCAGATCGTATCGTTGGCCGTTACTTCATAACCACGGCTGATCAGCTCATCCCTGATCTGGTAAAACTTGTCGGTACTTTTGGTAGTCTGGCTGTACAACGTAAATTTGGCAGGAAGATCAGCATGATCAAGTTCTGCCAGGTCCTGGAATACCACGGCCTCATTATTGGTCTGCCCCTGCAGGCCGATCACTTCCGCATGCCCGTGCTTTCCAAAAATAAGAATGGGCTCGTGTTCTTCATGGGATGTTTTTATCCGGTTCTGCAGTTTCAGAACTACCGGACAGGAAGCATCAATCAGGGTAATATTATTTTCAAGGGCAGTGCGGTATGTTTCTGGAGCCTCTCCATGTGCACGGATCAGCACTTTCTCACCCTGAAGGTTTTTCAGTTCGTCATGATCTATAATCCTTAAACCCTGCGCCTTCAGCCGCTCAACTTCTTCATCATTGTGAACGATATCTCCCAGGCAATATAAATACCCATCCTCCCTGAGAATCTCTTCCGCCATGTCAATGGCGTAAACCACCCCGAAGCAAAATCCCGAATTCGCGTCTATTGTAACCTGAAGATTATAGCTCATATCTTTATTAATACAAAAGTACGTATTACACAAACAAATATCATGCAATTATTCTCCGGATTCTCTCCTGCCGAAATCTTCCATCCTGATCATTATATGATCCACCTTTCAACCTGCAACTTTCAACCCTCAACTTTCAACCTGCAACTTTCAACCTGCAACTTTCAACCCTCAACTTTCAACTTCCATTCAGTATCGCAAAAAACATACACTGCGAAATAAACAGCACAGCCCCCGACGGATTATTCTTATTAAACGGAAGCCTGTAAAAAAGCCAAAGAAGGCAGCATGAAAACAGGAACCAGGCCACATAATTCTGCAAGGGAATACCGTTACTATGCCAGCTCCAGTAATCAAAACGTACCGCCACGGGCTCGATCAGCCAGTCGAGCAGCGAAACAAGACCTGCCCCGGCCATTACCGCTGCAAATTTATTCCATACAGCAACCCTTTGCAGCAGCATTCCGGCTGAATAGACCACCAGGATCCAGTTCACTCCGATCATCAGGGGGACTCCGGCAAGTTTCAGCCCCAATGTAGAACCATATGAATAACGCCCAAAGATCAGGCCCGTATGGATCCCCGCCAGTTCGATCAGAAAACCTGCCATATACGTTATTATAAGAAAAGCAGCAAAAAAGCGGCTCCTTTCCTGCTGACTAATGATCATCAGTACCAGCATCAGTAATAAATGTGCCGGAACAAGTTGTTTAAACAGCTCTGTAAATGCCGGCAATAAAAATCCCGACAGCCCCACTGCATGAAACAGGACGATAAGAATGGAACATGCTAACTGATCACGCGATAGTTTCATTGCTTTAGAGTGCGCCCCTTCCAGGTAACGGTTTTTGTTAAATACTTATGGACCGACATCACCGAAATGATAAGCAATGAAAGCATTTGCAGCGGATGTAATATGATGTTCCAGAAAGGGTTCTGGCCGCTTAACAAAGAGATCATCAGCCGGCCCAGAATGATCAGCGTGGCGGCAAAAAAGATCAGTTGCAGGTCGAGATACAAAGCAATGAACAGGGGCCCTGCTATCACAAGCAGCAAATAACAGATCAGTCCTGCAATATTGTTATTGAACCCGGCAAGCAGGTTTTTGCTAAATCCGGCGGACGCCTCTCCGAAACTTCTGTACATTCGGCAATATACATATCCGTTAGCAAGCAAAGACTCCGCTTTATACTGGTAAGCCTTGATAAGCTTAACGATCTCAATATCCTCTGCAACACGGTCTTTTACCTGCGCATGCCAGAGTAAATGATGGTACTGCGGGGCGTCGAACATCATAAACTGGCCGCTGGCAGCAGAAAATGCAGGATTTTTAGAAAGCCTTACAAGGCGGAGGGGCAGCAGGTTAAGCAGCAAAAAATGCATCAGCGGCACTACCAGCCGTTCTCCCGGAGTTTTCATTACCTGGTTGGTAAACAGGCTGAGGAGTGTAAGCCTCCCGATCTTCATCCTGTGGACAGCGCTGTTAATCAGGCCGGCGGATATAGAAGTATCGGCGTCGAGATACATTAAATATTTTCCCTGCGCATACTGGGCGAGCTGATGGCAGGCAAAATTCTTCCCCAGCCATCCTTCAGGCAGTATTCCTCCCTTCACTACTCTGAAGCGGCTGTCGGCATCCGCAAATTTACGGCACTGCGCATAAGTAGCATCAGAAGAAGAATCATCCAGAACGATCACCTCAAAGTTCTGATAATCCTGTTTTTTTATAGATTCAAGAAGATTCAGAATAGTATCCTCCTCATCGCGGGCAGGAACAAGAATGGATACCAGGTCGGTGTAATTTCTTCTGACAGCAATAAGTTTCGGATTGGAAATAAAATTAAACAGGCTGATTGCAAAGCGCAGGATAAGAAAGAAAAATACTACATAATAGATCAGCATGGTTAAACAATAATGCGGTCCTGCAATTGCCGCGAGGTTTCGTAATGTTTATTATAAGCGCTTTTAATCAATTGTAAACTGGTAAATTCAGCACCTTCCCAGGTTTTCAGATAACAATTAACGGAGGGCTTTCTGTTTTCAAAATAATCAACGAATGAAGCGGCAAAAACGTATTGAAATTGCTTACCTGATGAATTGACAAGATTAATAAGGCCTTTCTCAAATACAACATCAGCCACATGAGATGAATATAATTTTCCCTGCGGAAATATCAGCACCAGGTTATTTTCTTCATTTAATAGCTTTCCGGCATATTCCAGCGACTGAATAACGCTTTTTGAATTTTTCCTTACAGGGAAAGCGCCAAGATATTTCAGGAACCACACCTTGCGATAGTTATCTTCGGTAACCATTACATGAAAAGTCTTTTTGAAAAATCTCTTGTTAAGCTGAAACATCAGGAAGCCGTCCCACCATGAAAAATGGTTTGCCAGCAGCAGCACAGCCTTCCCTTCATCAAAAGCTATTTCATTAAATGAAAACCCTTTAAAATCGCTGCTGATGATCCTGGAAATGTACCACGAAAAGAAAGCCCTGACCAGATGTCTGTACATCCTGCAATTTAAGATTTTTAAGTTTAGGTTCAAAGCAGCACCATCGGCACCCTTCACCCCATACCCCCCTCACAACTTTCAACTTTCAACTTTCAACTTTCAACTTTCAACTTTCAACTTTCAACTTTCAACTTTCAACTTTCAACTTTCAACTCCTCTCCCTCCAGCCCCTCAAACTTTTCCCAGAATCCATCCTTAGGCAGCGGAGCTTCAATCACCACCTCTTCCTTCTTTATCGGATGTATAAACCGGAGCCTTCTGGCATGCAGGGATATTGTTCTTCTCAGGCTTCCCCGCGGGTAACCATATTTATTATCTCCCACAATAGGGCAGTTAAGGGTTGAAAACTGCACCCTGATCTGGTGAGGGCGCCCGGTAATAGGGTCCACTTCAATCAGATAATAGCCGCCCACCTCTCCTATCAGCTTATAGTTCAGTTCGGCACGCAATGAACCCGGCACTTCATGATCATAGGCAGTTGTAACATTTTTCTGAGGGTTTTTCACCAGCCAGTGGACCAGGTTTCCGCTTTCCGGAACAGGACGGTTCCGTACCACAGCCCAATAGGTTTTTTTCATGAGCCGCTCTTTGAACATGCGGTTCACCCTGTCGAGTGCCTTACTGGTCTTGGCAAAAAGGATCACGCCGCTTACCGGCCGGTCAAGGCGGTGTACCACACCCAGGAATACACCCTGCTGTTTATTATATTTTTTTTTCAGATATTTTTTAACCTTCTCATCCAGGGATTCATCGCCCGTATCATCAACCTGCACGATATCACCGCCCCGCTTGTTCACCGCGATCAGGTGATTATCTTCATATAAAATATCTTTATCTGTAATGTCCATGTGGGTATTAGTATCAGGATACCAGTATCAGGTATCCAGACGAAGGTATCATAGTGAAGCGATCCTGATACTTGTGTCCTGATACCTGATACTCATTTAATATTGTTCCTTTTCCCCGGGAAAATCGCTTGCCTTTACATCACTCACATACGATTTCACCGCTCCGCCGATCTGCTCATAAAGATCGAGATACTGGCGTAAGAACCTGGGCTTAAAGCCCTTGGTGAGGCCGAGTATATCATGAACTACCAGCACCTGACCATCGCAGCCCGGCCCGGCCCCTATTCCTATGGTAGGAATTCTGACACTGGCCGTAACCTCTTCCGCCAGCTTTGCCGGTATCTTTTCAAGCACTACCCCGAAACATCCGGCCTCCTGCAGCGCCAGAACGTCTTTTTTAAGTTTATCAGCCTCAGCCTCTTCTTTCGCCCTTACCGTATAGGTACCAAATTTATGGATCGATTGAGGTGTTAAACCTAAATGCCCCATTACCGGAATGCCCGCTGTAATGATACGGGCCACAGATTCGCATATCTCCTGCCCCCCTTCAACCTTTACGGCGTGGCCGCCCGATTCTTTCATAATCCTGATCGCAGAATTCAGGGCTTCCTTTGAATTGCCCTGGTACGAGCCGAAAGGCAGATCAACCACCACCAGGCACCTTTTTGCAGCACGTACCACAGAAGATGCGTGATAGATCATCTGATCCAGGGTAATCGGCAATGTAGTTTCGTGTCCGGCCATGACATTTGAGGCAGAATCCCCTACAAGTATGACATCTATCCCCGCCTCATCCACAATTTTCGCCAACGAGTAATCATACGATGTAAGCATGGCTATCTTCTCTCCCCGCATCTTCATATCCTGCAGGGTGTTCGTAGTGATCCGTTTGATTAGTGTATTAACTGACATATCCGGTCTGATTTGTATTTAAGGGCAAACTTATGTAAAATTTCAACAAAATAATTTCTGTTCAAATTATTTTAAAATGGAGAGCTGCTTTGCACGCAGGCGGGTAAAGGTTAAACGGAGTACCCCGTGGGCATGAAAAGCCAGGGGTGGCAGGTTTAAAGCCCTGTTCTGACCCGGGTTTGAGAGCCGACCGAACGAACGCCGTGCTGCTGCCGAACTGATCCGGCCGCACACAAACCTTTACCGAAGCAGTACGGCAGGCGAACAAAGGGATTACGGCAGCATTTCAAGGCAGGGGCAGACCAGCGTTTCATTAATGCTACCGGGTTTCGAGCGGATGTCGGAAATATTTTTCCCCGATGTGTCTGGTTTCGTGCATAATTAATATTGGTTTGGATTTAAATGCTTAATTTTTCCTTCCATGGGATCGAACGGTTTATCCCAGCTGATAATAGTATCCTCCGACATATTAATTTTTTTAAAAATCAAGGACGTTAATCAGGCAAAAAGCCAATTTAGAAAACACATCCGTACACGAAAAATGACCCCGGTCACCTTTTTAAAAAAAGCCTCTGCACACCACATTTTTTTGGCCTTGTCCTACAAAATCTTTGAAATAAAAACAGGATTTTTAACTAAAAGATGACAAGTATGAGTAAAATTCAAAAAGAAGA
>JAATFW010000030.1 GCA_015654985.1 Sphingobacteriales bacterium
AGTAACCGCTTGATGGATAGGGAACAACTCTACCGTCCTTACCCTCTTTCGTTAAGTAACCGCTTGATGGATAGGGAACAACTCTACCGTCCTTGCCCTCTTTTGTTAAGTAACCGCTTGATGGATAACTTACTGCATATCCATCTTTGCCTTTCTTTGTTAATTTTCCAATTGCCATAATTACATTAGTGATTATATTGATTTTAAAGATAAAGCTATATTAATAGTAAAATTCGTCAGATATTGTTTATTTTAATATGCATGGAAGCACTACTAAGATTTATGTTGTCGGTAGATTATCTATTAACCACTTTGAACACTCATCAGTAAACCCCGTCCATGCACCCTCTCCGCCTAAAAGGACTACAAGTAGTTCATCGTTATTATCAATGTGGGGTATTAAAGTATCGCGTATGGCACTGGCTGTACTTGTTGATTTAATAATCCAAGTGGAATCAAGACAATGCCACCATGTATGCGATAATTCTTTTATCGCATCAATCAGGTCTTTATAATCTTGACCCGACCTATTCAAATCATAACCTATAAGATATGTCTTCATATAATTATTGTATATTTATTTATATGCTAAATTAATGATAGCATATAAGATATACTTACGGGAAACCGTATTTTAAAATTAAAGAGCTTATCCTTTTGATTGATCTATATTTTTCTTCTTACGCTTTTATCGGTTCCACTGGATCCGATAAAAGCACTACATAGTGTCCGTCCATAAAAATTGATTTTTACTATTTTATCCACACTTTTGACTTTATGGACGGACTCTAATTATTTCGCTGACTTTGCTTGTATTTATCTTTCTCTAACTCATTGTAATCTTCCCCTATCTAGCTATATCCAAATATACATGAAGCTTTTGAAGCTTTACCCGAAGGAATAAAAATAAGGGGTCGGTACAATCCGGAAATACCAACAATTATTACACAACTAATTCATTATTATTGTCCAACTAATAAGAAGTCGGTACAAACCTCGAAGCAGAAAATAGAAAATTTAAAGCTTTGGTTTAAAGTCTTATTTTAGCATACTACTGGAAGGGATATGGTAATTAACATAAAAAACAACGACATGATATTAAAAGATGCTTTTGGTGTCTTTTTAAATGATTTTACTGTCTTAACAGGTGAAAACGGGTCAGGGAAGACTCAATTGTTAACATTTATACGTGATTATTCTGGTGGTTTTTATAGCGATGATTTTATGAGCAAACCCGTCCAGGACCAATTGGAAAATAATTCGGATAATCTTCGTCACCCAATCTCTAGTGATGACGGCTCGCCCTTGACTGAGATAGTTTATTACTATCCAGGTTTAAAAAATAATGATTACGAACCACAACAGAGTGGTCAATCTTTAATGAACACAATAAAAGGTCAATGGAAGGATTTACATCGTGTTGTTCATGCCTATCATTCAAATCGTCACTTGAATTTTGAAGATATAAGCAAAGAGCAACAAGAGCTTAATGTAGCACAAATGAGGATGGTCGAGGCGATCTTACCTGGTCAACCCTCTAGTAGCTTATCTAATATAAAGCAAATACAACCACATGAAATGCAACAAATAAAGACTATCGCTGCGCAATGTGGTAAGCATCCTGCCGACCTAAATTTTGCTGATTTTATTATTTTTTACCAAGCTCCTCTCGGTTTGTTTTCTGTTGCACTTGACCTACTGTTTCATCAGTTCCACTTGAAAGAAAAGTACTATCCGCACCTGACGAAAAATGCACCAATTCCGCTTGAAGTGTTTAATGAAATACTTGAACGGGCACATTTCAAATATAAAGCGGAATATGCGGAAAGTAATAGCGAAGAAGTAATACTGCCCGTAAAGCTTGTGGACAGAAAATCTGGAAAGGTAGTACATTTCGAGAGCCTGTCTTCTGGTGAAACTACCATTATGGCCCTAATATTTGCACTATATCGTTCTACCAATGGAGGCCATTTTCCCCAGGTTATTTTATTTGACGAGCCCGACGCTCATCTTCATCCTTCTTTAACCCAAATCTTCCTTGATGTCATCATCGACGTCTTAGTAAAACAACATGGGGTAAAAGTAATTCTCACTACCCATTCACCATCAACAGTGGCACTGTCTCCTGACGATGCTATCTACTGTATGGACAGAGATCTGGGCCGTCCTATAAAGGCAGATAGGAAAGCAGCTGTTAACATCCTCAGCAACGGTTTGGCTTCTATCACAATAGAGGAAAGCAGCATGGGGATTGTTTACAACATTAAACAGACACAAAAACATGTCTTATTCACAGAAGGCATTACGGATAAAATTATTTTAGAGGAAGCCTGGAGAAAACTGTATGGTGATGAAAATGCGCCTTTCTTTATACAGGAGTGTTTTGGAGCCCTTTTTTAGGTAGCTTATTCGGAAGAGGAGGAGAGGAACCGGATGGTATATTTCACCAGTTCAATGACAAAAAGCTTATTGCGTTATTTGATTTCGACGAAAGCGGTTATACTAATTGGAACCGAAAGGGTTTTATATTAATAGAAGAAGATCCTCGTAAAGCACTTACGCGTTCAAATGAAAAAAACGGTTATACTGTTTTGTTGCCGGTCCCGGATATTCCTGAAATTGCAAGGCAGGTGATAAAATCAGGGAACCAAACCTATAAAGAAAAATCGTACATGACAACAGAGTCTCTTCTTTTTAATGCTCCTGGCCTTGATCGGTTTTTCACAAAGCAGGATTTGCCGGGAGGAGGGTGCGCATATGTAATAACCGGGAGCAATAACAAAAGAAATTTTACTGGGGCCATTAAGGACCTTTCCACAAGTTACTTTTCAAATTTTATCCCTTTGTTTGACAAGATCAGGTCTATTGTTGATCCTTAGGCCTGATGTATATTACGGTTTGAATTATTGCAGTGGAATAGTGGTGTACTTTAGTGCGGAATATCCACTACGGTAGCTGTCGTTGGTCGCTATCGAAAAGTTTACTACTTGTTTGTCCTGTGACGTTGTGCGTACTTCCGCGTCCCTTGTCAGTGTTCCTGTGATGTTCATGATTCCTACTTTTTTGCGTTATGAAATTTGTTCTGATTTGATTTTTTTAGATTTATTCGGTAATGTAATGAGAGGAGGTGCTGAAGTTTCGTTTCACTCTTTTACCGTTTCCAATCAAGCTATTGTGGCTCCCGTTTGGTCTTTAGATATCCAAATCGCTCAAATTTGGTTACCTGAATTTCTCAATAGCATTAATGTCGGATTTACGGTTTCAGAAGCAGTGTATTCAGCAAATTATGGCATTTATAAAGATTTTCCTAGTCCTGCAGTCTGGGCATATATACATCTTTATGGAAATCCCTACTTCGGTTTGGAACTCTAAATAATGAATTATGCACCGCACAGATTTGCTCAAAAAATACCAGCAACGGGTATCTCAATAATTCCTTTCACCGGATCTTGAATTTAATTAATCGGCTATGAGTATATTATCCTTCATCTTCAGAATCTTTAAACTTAAACCTGTATGGCAGGGGTCTCCTGAAATGTTTCTTGGTTTAGTAATGACGTTACAAAAAATGAACAATCAGAAATATTCATTACTGGAAGTATTACAATGGGGAAACGTCCTGCAAAAGATAATCAAGGTAAATTTGAAGCCCTACAAGGACTTCAGGGACCTTATGCTGAACGGAGAACCTGATTTTTCTGTGTCACAAAAACTCAATGAAAAGCTCATTGAAGCCACTCAGCGTATCGCTATGAAAAAAGCCGTCTATGGAGAAAATGCAGACCTCGGTGACGACGATGTTTTAAAAAGCAATTCATCGGATTCTGTATTCGCCAGAAACATGATAAAAAATCTTTCCAAATACGTTGAGTTCAGTGATGAGGAGAAGAAGAAAATTGACAAATTTGACAAGTAAGATCAATCTTAGAATGCGAATAATTTTTTCGTTTCAAGCAGGGCATCGCTAACGTTATGCATGCCGCATAACCCAATGTTTATAAATAGCTTTGATCACCCCGAGGGCAGACATAGCAGACTGTTTGCAATAATTTAAACAATCCTTTTTATAACATTAATAAAGAGAAATTTTGGCTTCACCCGGCAAATGATGAAGGCATTAACGGAACAGGAAAACTTATGACCACTAAAATTAAGACAACTCACTAATCAACTTCTTTGAAATTTCTTTAAGCACTTTGGTTCTCTCCTGCGTAGCAGATTTGACGAAATTTGCAGCAATAACCGTATGTTCGTCATATTTGGCAGACCAAAGTATAACTTCAATTAGAACGGGTAATAAATCAATCAATTCCTTTACGGCTAAGACGATAAACAAATTTTGATTTATTTACTGCTAGTGTAAAGATTATTTAATTATGCAACATATTTGTATATTTGAGATAAGAATATGCGAATATGGAAACCAAGTTTAGTCTCACCGAGGTAGACCGGGATTATCTTCAGGCTTTTAAAAAGTCGGGGAATCATAGTCTAA
>JAATFW010000235.1 GCA_015654985.1 Sphingobacteriales bacterium
GGCAGCTATAGGGTCAGGATTACCGTCAGGGCCTTCGGGATTCACATAGATCAGCCCCATCTGCACGGCAGCAAGCGGTTTCTCCAGGTCGCGGGAGTGGATATCACCATCTGCATTGTCGTCAGACACCAATACGCCATGCTCCTTTGGTACGCCCTCAGAACCATGACCATAACGCAGGTCGCCGCCCAGCCACGTAGTTTCCGAACCCCAGTATACAGACTCATCCGGTTCCCATACATCCGCGCGTCCACCGGCAAAGCCAAATGTTTTGAAACCCATTGATTCCAGCGCTACATTACCGGTAAGGATCATCAGATCTGCCCATGAAATTTTGCTGCCGTATTTCTGTTTGACCGGCCAAAGCAGCCTGCGGGCTTTATCAAGGCTCACGTTATCGGGCCAGCTATTAAGCGGGGCAAAACGCTGCTGTCCGGCGCCTGCACCGCCACGACCATCAGTCACACGATAGGTACCCGCGCTATGCCATGCCATGCGAATGAACAAGGGGCCATAATGCCCGAAGTCTGCCGGCCACCAGTCCTGCGAATCGGTCATGAGTGCATGAAGATCTTTTTTCACGGCATCCAGATCGAGGCTTTTAAAAGCTTCAGCATAGTTAAAATCTACTTCCATCGGGTTTGATAAAGAGGAGTGCTGGCGCAGGATACTTAACTTTAACTGGTTGGGCCACCAGTCGCGGTTCCTGGTGCCGCCACCGCCAACATTATGCTTCATACTGCCATTGTGAAATGGGCATTTACCGATGTCGTTTAATTCTTTTTCCATTTTTATAAGCTTATGGTATTTGAACTTGTTTATATGTAGTATTTTGAGATTATAAAATTATAATATTTGAAAATATAATCACAATCAATTAATTCTATATTTAGATAGTTAAAATCTATTGTGGCATAAAAGTGGAATCTGGAAGCATTAATGTACAGGCTTTTTAACGGATTGAAAATTAACGGCTATGTATGTAAGGCCTGAATGACGCCCCAGAACTCCGGACAGTGTTAGAGAATGTGATATAAACAAAATATGTATTTATGTGTTCCAGACACCATAAACAAAACAATAATTGTTATTTACCATGAGTACTTATAAATATTATTTGCCGATACTTTTAATAGCTGGTACCACGACATCGTGCCGGCAGCAGGGTTCTTCATCATCGGGCCGGGACAGCACCGTAGATACTATTGTTAAAACAGATCTTGTAAAGACAGATACCGCGATTGCCACAACCGCACCAGAGGGCGCAGTTGCCGGGGAGCATCTGATAGTACCCGGCGCCAGCGTGGGCCAAACCAAAATAAATGAGAATGCCGATGCGGTTAACAAACGCATGGGCAAAGCTGATGATGGCGATTCTGCCATGGGCAAAAGCCTGAGCACATGGTATGCCGGACACGATACATCCGGGTATCAAACACAGATCTTCTTTTCGCGCAATATGGGTAATGATGAAACCAGCCGTGTAAAACAGATACGCATAACCTCACCGGAGTTTCAAACTGCACATGGCATACATGTAGGCAGCCCTCTTAAAAGTCTTTTTGCCGGTTTCAGGCTGAGCAAAGTAGCTACTTATACATATAATGGAGCCACTTATGGTATTTATGATGATAAAAAGGCGGGCATCGCTTTCGAAATCAGTGATAAGGATATATGCACCGGGATAATAGTACACGAACCGGAAACAAAGGTGGCAGGCACTTATGCGCCATTTCACACCAACATCAAAATGCTTGAATAACGGAAAGGGCTTAGACTGTCCTTTTTCCGTACTGTGCCTGGCCTGCTGGATGAAACTTAATTGCTGCCAGCATTAATAGAAGATTTGAAAACAGATTTGGTAATGTCCAAAAATAGATGGAAATTGCTGGAAAGGTTGTGGATAAAGAAACATTTTTATATCACTTTTAATCCTGCAATACGTTTAAATATGAAAAAAGTAACGGGTCTGGGCGGCGTATTTTTTAAATGCGATAATCCGCAAGGTATGAATGAATGGTACGCCAGGAACCTTGGATTGACTACCAGTGAATACGGAACAGCATTTGAGTGGCGGCAGGCCGATGATCCTTCGAAAAAAGGATCCACAGCCTGGTGCACGTTTCCGCAGGATACGGAATATTTCAACCCGTCAGCCAAGCCATTTATGATTAATTACCGGGTAGAAAATATCGCTGTGCTGGTAGACGAACTAAAAAAGGATAACGTAACCATTATTGATGAGATAGTGGAATATGAATATGGCAAATTCGTCCATGTGCTCGATCCGGAAGGGAACATTATTGAGCTTTGGGAACCAAAAGATGATTTGGATCAGGATAACGTGGCAGGGTAGGGCTAAAGTACTAATCCTTTGAGATAGCAGATAATTAATTTATTATAAAGACTTCTTATAAAGGCTTCGTGTCTGGTATTATTACATAGCAGGGGAGGAGATTAGCCGGGCGCATTCAATACAATATTTCTGCAGCAAAGCTGCGACAAAAAAACGGGTGATAATTATGCGATTAAAAAAATATATTCATATTTTTAAGCATTAAAACTCCTAATTATTCATCATGTTCAAACCAATTATATTCTCGGCACTGCTAACAATAGCATCAGTTTCCATTTATGCTCAGTCTCTTCCAGATTATCAATCGATACGACTTGAAAAGCCGGCTGATTATGCACTGGCTGATAGCTCCGCCCTCCTTGCGTCAACATATTTGTTAACCACCCCGTTAGTTAAGGATAACATCGGCAGGCTCAAATCAATGCAGTTTCTCATTAAGTGGATGGGAGGCACACCTGATTATACCTTTAGTCTTGACGGGCCGGTTACCAAAATTTCATCCGGAAACGTCGACATCATGGGCGTTTATTTAGCAGCAATGGTAAAATTTTGCCTGGAAAATAAATCCCAGTCAAAAGACCAGAAAGCTATAAAGTTAAATGCAGTAAAAACGTTGCTTGCTTATTGCTCTGATCCGGCGCATGGGGTCAAGATCAAGGGAGAGCTAAAGAAAGCAATGGAAGCAGATGAAAAGGGAGAACTTGAGAAATACCTGGCTGTTTAGAGGCGGAGCTCATTTTTCATAATTGCAACCTTATATTATTTTCCGCTAATTTCTTAGTTAAAGAGATCCAGAAGACACCATTTCATGGTACCGGTAAGCCGGAAGTACTTAGGGAGAACCTGTCAGGATTTTCTGGTCCCGCCGCATTAACCGGGAGCATCAGATAGGAGAGTTATGAAAGAAAACAAACAGGTATCATCCATAGAGCCATTTAATGGCATTGGTCCCTTTGGATTAAATACAAATATTAAGAGTTACCGCAATTTTAACTTTTCTTTTTAGGAGAGTAATGATGGTAGAAAGAAGGTACTGCTGTTTTTATTTTTTATTGTACGATAGACAGGATCAGAAACTTTAACAAAGTAATATTGTAAAATCTACGGGGTTATGATAATTAACAGCCTGAATTAAACTTCAATAGATATGGAGCACAAAGCACAGTCAATACGGCCGTTCGTTGGGGCTAAAGATTTCGAACAGTCAAGGAATTTTTATCGCGACCTGGGTTTTCAGGAAGTCAGTTTAACGCCGGTTTTATCCTTATTTAAAACCGGGCAACTGGGATTTTATCTTCAGGATGCTTATGTGCAGGATTGGATAGAGAATACCATGATCTTCCTGGAAGTAGAAGATGTAAGCCACTTTTGGGATGATTTGCTTGCTTTAAACCTAACCGATAAATACAAAAATGTAAAACTAACCCCGGTAAGGGTAGAGCAGTGGGGCAGAGAGTGTTTCATTCACGACCCGTCCGGTGTGCTCTGGCACTTTGGAGAGTTTTTTTAATCGTGGCGTCTATCCTGCAACTTTTGGTGGTTGCTAATTAGAAACGAGACCGATAGCTTTGTTGTTTCAATCCGGCGTTCCACGCCAGGGAAAAGCGTTTGAACCAGACATATTTTTGATTCCTTCGAACCCGATGGAATTGAA
>JAATFW010000032.1 GCA_015654985.1 Sphingobacteriales bacterium
CTTTAAGCTTTCACCTTTAAGCTTTTTACTTATATGCCGCTTCACTCCAGCGCAATTCATTTTTAAGCTGATATAAGTTTGTTTCCTTACCAATCTTTACAAATTCGATACCTGCCATTTCGGCGAAGTCCTGCATATGTTCAGAAGAAAGGTTCTGGCTGTAACAGGTATGATGTGCCCCGCCTGCAAGGATCCAGGCAGCGCAGCCCGTTTTCATATCAGGATATGGTTTCCATAAAACCCGCGCTACTGGAAGATTAGGAAGGTCGTGCTGAGGTGCAACTGCTTCCACTTCATTTACCAGTAAACGGAAACGGTTGCCCATGTCAATAACAGATGCGTTAATAGCAGGACCGGCAGCAACGTTAAATACCAGCCTGACAGGATCGGCTTTACCGCCAATTCCGAGAGGATGCACTTCACATGAAGGTTTTCCGTTGGCAATAGATTCGCAAACTTCAAGCATGTGAGAACCTAAAACCATTGGATTTGCCGGGTCAAAATGGTAAGTGTAGTCTTCCATGAAGGCATTGCCTCCTTTTAATCCGCTTCCCATTACTTTCATGGCGCGTACAAGAGCTGCTGTTTTCCAGTCGCCTTCTCCTGCAAAGCCATAACCATCATTCATCAGTCTCTGTGCTGCGATTCCCGGTAATTGAACCATTCCATGCAGATCTTCAAATGTGTCGGAAAATCCTTTAAAGCCGCCATCCTGTAAGAAGGTACGGAGCCCGATCTCTATTTTTGCCGCTTCGCGCAATGATGAATATTTTTCGCCCCCTTTACGGAGAGCTGAAGCCACTGCGTAACGTTCTTCATATTCTGCTGTAAGTTTATCGATTTCGCTGTCGCTGGTCTGGTTAATCACAGCTACGAGATCTCCGATTCCGTAGGTATTAACAGAGAATCCGAACTTTAATTCCGCTTCTACCTTGTCGCCATCGGTTACGGCAACAAAACGCATATTATCTCCGAACCGCACAAATTTTGCTCCCTGCCAGTCGTACCAGCCTGCAGCAGCACGGCTCCATGCGTTGATCTGTTCAATGACATCTGCGTCCTGCCAGTGTCCTACTACTACTTTGCGTTCTATACGCATTCTCGACATGATAAAACCGAATTCGCGGTCGCCGTGGGCACTTTGGTTCAGGTTCATGAAATCCATATCAATAGTAGCCCATGGAATGTCACGGTTAAACTGGGTATGAAGATGTAACACTGGCTTTTGCAGAACTTTTAAGCCGCCGATCCACATTTTGGCAGGAGAAAAAGTATGCATCCATGTAATTACACCGATACAGTTTTCAGCTACATTAGCCTGCTGGCAAATAGTGTAAATTTCTTCTGTGGTTTTAACAGTTGGTTTGAAAACTACTCTTACAGGGATATTTTCAGATCCGTTTAACGAAGCGGCAATTTCCTGAGAATGTGCTGCCACCTGTTGCAGGGTTTCTTCACCGTATAAATGCTGGCTGCCGGTAACAAACCAGACTTCAAAATTTTTAAGATCTAACATGTTCTATTTTATTTAAATTACTTTAATTTGTATTGCAGTTCATTACGGGTTGCAGGAATGAAGTTATATATATGGCTTTCAACTCATCATCTACAACTCACAACCCTTTTACTGTCCGTAATATGAATTTGGTCCGTGTTTCCTTTCGAAATGTTTTTTAATAAGCGCATCTTTTAACCGCGGGGCCCCAGGGTTTATCTGCTCGGTAAGCAGGGCCATTTTAGCGACTGTTTCGAGTACGGCACTGTTATAGACCGCTTTATCTGCTGTTTTTCCCCAGGTAAAAGGGGCGTGGTTACCCACCAGTATCATTTCGACCTCTTCATAGCTCAGTCCTTTTTCTTTAAAGCAGTCCATAATCTGAAAACCGGTCTGGTATTCATAGTCGCCTTTGATCATTTCGTCACTCATCGGAGGGGCGCACGGGATATCGACGGTGAGATAATCGGCATGAGTAGTGCCAAATATGGGGATATCCCGGTGGCTCTGCGCCCAGGCTGTACCATATGTAGAATGGGTATGAACGATGCCGCCAATCTTCTCCCAGTATTTATACAACACTGCGTGAGTATTGGTATCTGAAGACGGCCGTAAGGTCCCTTCCACAATTTTCCCATCAAAATCAACGATCACCATTTTTTCAGGGGAGAGATCTTCGTAAGGTACTCCGCTGGGCTTAATAGCGAACACGCCTTCCCGGCGGTCCGCTGAGCTTACATTGCCAAAAGTAAACAGCACCAAACCAAGTTTTGGCAACTGCATATTGGCATCGTAGGCCATCTGTCTGATATCTTCGTATTTCATTTCTTTTTTTAGTGGTTAGCTTCAGCTTTAACCTTTATCCTTTCAGCTTTAACCTTACCTTTATCCTTCCTGTCCCCATTTTACCAGTAATTCTTCAACCAGCGATCCTGTTTCTATATAACGCTGGTAACGTTTGGCATAAAGGGCTGCCCGTTCGGCATCCGGTAAATATTCTGCATCAAAGCCCTGGCCCATTGCAGCCATCGCGTCTTCGACTCTTGGATAAAGGCCGGCAACAGTAGCGGCAAACATTGCAGCGCCGATAGCGCAGGTTTGTTCAGATCTATGGATGCGGATCGGCATATTCATTACATCAGCCATCATCTGCATAATGAAAGGTGATTTTTTAGCCACGCCGCCAAGTCCTATAAGGCCCTTAACCGGTATCCCCTGTTCGATAAACCTATCCACAATTTTTTTTGCCCCGAAGCATGTTGCTTCCACCAGAGACCGGAACATTTTTACGGCATCGCTCCCAAGGTCGAGGCCCAGGAAGGCGCCTTTAAGCATTTGGTTTGCATCCGGAGTTCGTCGCCCATTGAGCCAGTCTATCGCAAGTTCTGCGTCCTCTTCCTGTGGAAGCTGCTCTGCAAGTCTGCTTAGCTCTGGAATAATGCGTCCTTCAATATCGCTTATAATGCGTGCAGCCGTCTCAGAATCTACTATATCAGCCTGCGCCAGCATATACTTTAGCGGCCAGAGCAATACATTTTTGAACCATGCATAAACATCGCCAAAAGCAGATTGTCCGGCTTCCATACCGATCATTCCCGGGATTATAGAGCCGTTAACCTGTCCGCAGATTCCATTTACCAGAGTCCCTTTCACTTCATCCGCAGGAGCTACCAGCATATCGCATGTTGAAGTGCCCATTACCTTGCTCAGGAAATATGGTTCTATCTGTCCGCCAACGGCACCCATATGGGCATCGAAAGCGCCGATGCCAATAGCTACATCCGTAGAAAGGCCAAGACGATCTGCCCACTCCCGGCTTAACATTCCTGCTGGCTGGGCGGAGGTATAGGTTTCTGAGGGTAACTTAGATGTAAAACCTGCCAGCAGCGGGTCGAGGCTTGCAAAAAAATCATCAGGAGGGAAGCCATGAAATTCTTCTGACCAAAGCGACTTATGTCCCGCGGAGCAAACACCCCGCTTAATCTGCGAAGCTTCGTTCCCCCCTGTAAGCAGGAAGGGGATCCAATCGCAGTGTTCTACCCATGTATGGCAGGCTTCGCGTACTTCCCCGTCTTCCCTCAATACATGCAGCAATTTTGCCCAGAACCATTCTGAGGAGTAGATCCCGCCTACAAACTGAAGATAGTTAATGCCGAATTTTTTGGCATGTTCGTTAATTTCAGCAGCCTCTTTTACTGATGTATGGTCTTTCCATAACACAAACATGGCATTGGGATTTTCGGCAAATTCGGGAAGCAAAGCCAGGGGAGTGCCATTTTTGTCGACTGCTACAGGAGTAGAGCCCGTGGTATCTATAGAGATGGCCTTTACTTTTGCAGCAATTTCTTCTCCCGCCTGTACCAGGCATTTTTTAATGGTTTGTTCCAGCCCTTCTATATAGTCGAGCGGGTGTTGCCGGAACTGATTTTTTGCCGGGTTACAATACCTGTTTTCTTTCCACCTGGGATAGTAAAAAACTGATGCCGATACTTCCTGTCCCGTTTGTGCATTTACGATAACTGAGCGTACGGAATCGGTGCCGTAATCTACTCCTATAACAAAGTTTTCTGTGATCATAATTGGTATTCGTGTCTTTGTAACACTTAATTGGATCAAAAATAGAAATTCCTGATTAAATAAGTGTAATTTTTAAAAAAGAAAATTATCGGGATTAGGAACGAAATTTAAAAATGACTGAAATTTGTCTTTATACTTCGATTTATCAATAACATAGTAAAAGGCCCCCTTCTTAGAGTTCTCCTTATCTTTATCTTTTTGCTTAATGAGTAAGCCGGTTGAAAGTACTTTTCTGCTAAAGTTTCGTTTGTCAAATTCTGCATCGTACACGCCCGTATATAACGCCTGTAATTGCGGCAGAGTAAATTTCTCTGGCAAAAGTTCGAAAAGAACGGGATGTAATGCAGCTTTATAGCGCAGGTTTTTAAGGGCTGCCTGCACCATTTCTTCATGATCGAAAATGAGTTCCGGCATATCCTTCAGCAGGAACCATTGAGGATGATATTCATCGCTCAGTTGTTCTTTATATTTATGTATGTCGATAAGGGCAAAATAAACAAGACTGATCACACGCTCCATCGGATCCCGCCCGGGATTTCCAAAAGCATGCAGTTGTTCCATATAGACACCTTCAAGGCCGGTTAGCTGTTTCAGGATTCTTCCGGCCGCCTCATTGGTGCTTTCTTCGGATTGTACGAAGCCTCCCATCAGGCTCCATTTGCCTTTCTCGGGCTCCATTCCCCTGTGTATAAGCAAAAGCTTCAAATTCTCGCCATCAAAACCGAAAATTATACAATCGACCGCTACGAGAAGGCGTGTTTGTTTAGAATATTTGGTCATCTGAAATATGTGCAGAGCACAAATTTAGAATAATTAGAGAACTGATCAATAGAAATGATCATAATATTTAATTTGATATAAATCCAGCCAATGCCTGCTGATCCTGATTAATTGCATTCCTGCGGAATTTGCCTAAGTTTCAAAACAACGGATAGCTTAAAAAGACCTATATTATTTTTTTAATTGTTTTATTGACGTTTATAGAATAATTCTGTATCTTTATTTTAACCAATTATTCTGATTCAGTTTATGTTGCTATTTACCTTACCGGATAAATATGATTAACCAGATAAAAGAGGCAGGCGCGGCTTACAGTGAGCCTGATAAGAATTTAATCTGGAGCCGCTTTAAAAGAGGGGATAAAGAGGCATATGCTTTCATTTACCGTGAATATTCTCCTCTTTTATTTAGATACGGCCGGAAGATAATTTATGACCGCGATCTTGTAAAAGATTGTATGCACGATCTTTTTGTTGAGCTGTGGAAAAACAGAAACCGGTTAGGTGATCCTCCAAGTATTAAAAACTATCTTGTTAAATCGTTACGGAATAAACTATTGCGGCAAATTAACCGGAATCTTAAAGTGTTATATAAAGGAGATATACTTCCCGGGAACGAATCTGATTGTGTGAGCTCCTGTGAAAGTCAGATGATAGAGCAACAGGAGGATACTGCCCGGAAAAGGTCGTTAACCGAAGCCTTAAAAAAGTTGAGTCACCAACAAAAGGAAATTATATTTTTGATCTATTATAATAATATCACGGCGCAGGAAGCAGCAGATATTATGTCGCTTTCTGTCAGAACGGTATATAATACCGCTTTTAATGCCATTAAGCAATTAAGAAAAGAACTTGTTTCCGCATTGATCCTTTTTTGTTTATTATATTATTATAAAGCCTGGATGGCGACTCTGATTGAATTTCTCTAAAAAAAAGTAAAAAAAATATTGGTAAAAAAACCAGGCCCGTGTCTAATATCATAAAACAGCATGATAGTAACACATGAATCCTGAAGAGTATACTGTTGAAGAGCTGGTATTGAACCAGAATTTTATTCGCTGGGTAAAATATCCTCAGACGGAGGACGGCAGTCACTGGATTACCTGGGCGGCGAGCAACACGGCAAATGAAGCTACAATCAGAGAAGCCAGCCTTATTGTCCTGAAACTGGCCGATGATAATGATGATCCTTTTGAAGAAGAGCTTACAGAGCTCTGGAACCGCATTAATTTTACCAACGCCATAAACGAAGGGAAACCTTCAGGAAAAAATAAAATATTTGTCCGCTTGTTATCACTAAAATATCATGCTGCTGCGGTAATAGCTTTTTTCATAATAAGCATACTTCTTATTTTTTTATTAAAAGCCAGCAGGGAGGAGTTTCATACAGCTTATGGAAACAGCCGGAGAGTGGTATTGCCCGATAGTTCGGTAGTTGTTATGAATGGTAATTCTACCATAAAATATGCCGCATCGTGGAAAGATAAGGAAAGAGAGGTTTGGTTTGAAGGAGAGGGCTTCTTTTCGGTGAGTCACAAGTCTGATTCCAGGAAATTTATTGTTCATACGCCGGACCTGGATGTTCAGGTAATGGGAACTAAATTTAACGTAAACACTTACCGGCAAAGGACCCGGGTTGTTCTGAACTCAGGTAAAGTAAAGCTGCATATGGAAAACATGTTCATGGAGATGGACCCGGGCGATCTTGTTGATTTTTCCGCTACTACGAAAAAGATTATCAAAAAAATAGTAAGCCCACCTAAATACAGCGCCTGGACAAACAGAAAGTTCGTTTTTGAAGATACAAGCCTTGAAGAAATAGCACGTTTGCTGGAAGATAATTATGGATATAAGGTCTCTTTTTCCGACTCTTCTCTAGGCAGGCTGACATTTACAGGAACTTTTGATTCAGAAAACACAGATCTTTTACTGACCATGATTGAAAAATCGTTCGGGCTGACTGTACAAAAGAATGGAAAACAGGTAATGATTAACCATTAAGATAAATTATACTATGAAATAAAAGAAAGTATAACCAGATCTTTTAAAAACCAATTTTTAACCATAACCAAAATACCATGAGAAGTATTTTACCAGGAGTTTTTTGTGTCTTTCTGACGTTAATCATGTGTTGTTCAGAGAGCAACGTATTTTCGCAGTCTTACGCTTTATCAGATAGTAAAAGGCCCGACACCAGTCAGCCAAAGAAAGAAAGTCAACTCCAGTTGACCACGGTTCTTAAGTCATTATCTGATCAGTTTAAAGTAGTATTTAACTACAACAGTAAGCTGTTAAAGGACAAATTAGTAGATGCAGGAGCTTTGGAGGAATCCAGCCAGTCGCTTGAGGAAAGGCTGGTTAACATCCTGCAGCCTCTTGATCTTACTTTCGAAAAAGTAAAGGATAACAACTATGTTATTTATAAGGAGAACAAAACAGCGGACGCTGATTTGACGGCAGTTAATACTATTGGAATTACATCTGCGGGAAGGGCGGCTTTTATCGTTAAAGGGAGGGTAACGGATAGCCAGGGAGAACCATTGCCTGGTGTAAGTATCAGGGCGAAGAATTCTGATACCGGAGCCTCATCTGATATTAACGGTAATTATATCATAACGCTTCCCGACGGAAACGGGGTGCTGGTATTTACATATATAGGTTTTAGTACCAGGGAGGTTGCTGTAAACAACCAGGCCGTTATTAACGTACAAATGGCAGCGGATTCGAGAACACTGGAAGAAGTTGTGGTTGTGGGGTACGGAACTCAAAGAAAAGCTGATATAACCGGTTCGATCGCAGTAATCGATACGAAAGAAATGAAGAAGTTTTCTACCAACGATGTTGGCCAGTTACTTCAGGGAAGGACCTCCGGTGTTTCAGTAAACAGCGACGGGCAGCCGGGAGCTTTTCCCCAGGTACGGATCCGCGGTATTAGCACTTTTGGAAATTCTGATCCGTTGTATGTGATCGATGGTGTTCCGATAAGCGGGGTTCCAAGAGATTTTAATCCGAATGACGTAGAGACCGTGCAGGTTTTAAAAGATGCCTCTGCCGGAGCTATCTATGGTTCGAGGGCGGCAAATGGCGTAGTGATCATTACAACCAGGCAGGGTAAAAAGGAAACTCCACTAAAAATAGAATATAGCGGCTATTATGGTGTTGACGATGTGCGGCAAAGAATGCCCGTAACAAGCAGGCTTAATTATCAGGCGTTAAATAACGAATCCAGATTCAATGCCGGTAAAGCGCTGGCTCCTGCAAATGATTCGCTTTCAACGATGTTTGTTGAAAATATCGACACCGATTGGCAGAAAGAAGGATTAAAAACCGGGAACAGGAAAAACCATAATCTTAATTTTTCGGGGGGCGGTGCAAATACTACCTATAATGTATCCCTCGATTACTTCGATAATAAAGGAACTTATGTTGGAAATGGGCCTAACTATAAAAGGTATACAGGACGTGTTAATACTTCTGCGGAAAAAGGAATTTTTAAAATTGGTCAATCGTTGTTTTATGCTCATTCGCATGAAAACGGATTACTTAACAGCGATGGGGTACTTGCGGGGGGGAGGCCTCCCCTTATAAATGACCTTGTATTTGCCATTCCAACAATGGCTTTTTACGATCCTGCCAATGAAGGAGGTTTTGGCGGAACATTACAAAACAGGGAGGATGCTATCTCCCTGAACGGTATAGGGTATAACAGTCTTATAAATAATTTTACGGATGTAGACCGGGTTTTTGGCAGCGTTTACGGAGAGGTTCAGCTTTTGAAGATAAATGTACATACTTTGAAGTACAGGCTGAATTTAAGTTATGACGCGATCAATACCAGGGATTATAATTTTATACCTGAGTTTAACCTCGGCTATTTCTTTATTAACGCAACAGCAAGGCTGAATGATGATTCAAGAAGATATGGAAATGGTTTAATTGAGAATACATTAAATTATGATGCCAAACTGGGAAAACATACACTTGCCGTTTTACTTGGGCAGATGTATCAGAAAAATTCATTTATACAAAAGTGGGGCTATGCTGAGATTTTCAAAAAGCCATACTTTCCAACCTTAAGGAACGGTGAAAAAACAACTGCCGACAGTTATGAAAGATATAATGCTCTGTCGTCTTACCTTGGAAGAATAAATTACAATTATGATGATCGTTATTTGCTGACTACAACTGTCAGGAGAGATGCCTCGTCAAGGTTTGCACCTGAAAAACGGATTGGCTATTTTCCGTCAGTGGCATTAGGATGGCGGCTGACCAGCGAGAAATTTGTTAATTGGCCAAAATCAATAATTTCCGATCTTAAAATCAGAGCAAGTTGGGGTGAGCTTGGAAATGAGAATATAGATGATTATTTATATCAGGCAGTAATTAACCCAAATATAGTTTATACATTTTATGACCCTGTGACCTTCAGTGATACCAGAGTGCTTGGAGGAGCACAAACAAATGTAGTATCGGAAACTATTAAGTGGGAGTCTAAAACAACTACCAATATTGGGTTTGATGCACAGTTATTTAACAGTAGATTTGGCCTTTCTGCTGAATATTACAGCAGTAAAAGCGAAGACATATTGGTACCTATTCCTATTCCCGCATCAGTCGGATCTATCAATGCTAATCCGACTGTAAATGCAGGAACTATTAAAAATTCGGGAGTCGAACTGACACTGGCTTACCATAAGTCTGACGGCAATTTTAAATATGATATTTCGGCAAATGTTACTACTATAAAAAATAAAGTGCTGGATCTTGGTACGGATGTAAAATCGCGTGAAGGGGTAGGTTCTATTACAGAATTGGGTGGCGAAATCGGAAGGCACTATGGATATGTAGCTGAAGGGATTTTCCAGTCGGACGAGGAAATTAAGAATCATGCATTTCAGAATGGAGAGACATCTGTCGGTGATATCATATTTAAAGATATCAGCGGCCCGGATGGTAATCCCGATGGAACAATAGATGCTTATGACAGAACTTACCTTGGGAGTGGGATTCCCAAATATACGTATGGTTTCAATTTCAATGCCTCATATAAAAACTTCGATTTTACTCTTTTTGCTTCAGGCAGTGCGAAATATCTAATTAACGGTCGACTGTACCGCGATCTGATGCATACAGCGGGCGATGCTAATTACCATCAGGATATCATTGGCAGGTGGACCTCTGTAAATACAGATACGGATGTTCCACGTCTGGTCTGGAATGATCCGAATGAAAACGGAAGAAATTCCAACAGGCCCGGCTGGCTGCAGGACGGAACGTTTTTGCGTATAAACACCCTGTTGCTTGGTTATACTCTGCCAAAACAGTTAATTAAAGAAGTCTCAAGGATACGGGTCTATATCACAGCTCAGAATCTTTACACATTTCAAAAATATAAAGGGTATAACCCGGATTTTACAGCCGGAGTATGGGAACCTGGCTTTGATAATGGATCTTATCCTAAACCCCGCACGATCATGATGGGTGTACAGGTTGGATTTTGATAAATGAGTAGATAACGACATTAAAGAATTGTAAGATGAAAAAGTTTAAATACGCTATATTCTCTTTAATATTTCTGGCAGGATGTGATAATAAATTAGATTTAGCTAATCCGAATTATCCTACTACTGCTACGTACTGGCAAACGGCGGATCAGGCATTTGAGGGAGTTACTGCTGTTTATAATGCACTGACTACCGATGGTACTTACATGCGTACGTTTCCCAGCTTTTCAGATAGCCGCGGAGATGATTTCAGAGGAGATAGCCCTGCCACTTATCTCGAACTGGGCGGCAAGTTTTCAATTCCGGTTACTGCCGGAGAGGTGCAATGGATCTGGCGCGATTTCTATATGGTTATTTTCAGGGCTAACCAGGTGATAGAATACGTAACAAAGATGGATGAATCGGTATTAAATACCGAGGCGAAAGACAGGATATTGGGGCAGGCCTATTTTTTACGCGGTTTGGCTTACTACGATCTGGCAATAACATTTAAGGCAGTTCCGGTGATTACAGCGCCTCCCAAAGATCAGAATGACTATTATCCTGCAACTGCAACAGAAGAAGTTTTGTGGGCTCAGGTTTATTCCGATCTTGAAGCAGCCGAAAATAAACTTCCTGTTTCATATGATAATGTAACCGGGCCGGATAAGGGGCAAAAGGGCCGTGCGACGAAAGGGGCTGCAGCCGGATTGCTCGGCAAAGCATATTTGTATAAAAAAGATTACCAGAAAGCGGCGACTCAGTTTGAAAAGTTTATTACAGGTACATTAAGGGGTGCATATTCTTTAATGCCCGACTACAGGGACAATTTTAAGCCCATTAATGAGAACAATGCTGAATCTTTGTTTGAAGTGCAGTTTGCCGAAGGAGGATCAGTTGCCAACTGGACAGGCGAGCCCGGTGCCAACTGGCGGCAGTTTTCCGGGCTCTCTGTAGCATATGCTATGGATGGGAAAGGCTGGTCTGATTACCTCCCCACGAGATGGATCTATAATGAGTTCAGATTGGAGAAAACTGTGAACGGGAAAAGTGATCCCCGCCTGCTCGCAACAATAGCATCTTATGAACCCGACGATAATTCTACTCTGGCTTATGGCGCTCCCTGGCCTTTTGATCAGGGTGCTATTTACCCGAGGAAGTATACGAATGATGGTTTGGGCGCAACTACCGATGGATCGCCGGAATTAACCGGATTTATAAATTACAGGGTTCTACGTTACTCTGATATCCTATTAATGTATGCAGAGGTGCTTAATGAACTTAACCGTACTTCTGAAGCATACCCTTTTATTCAGCAGGTAAGAACAAGGGCAAAGCTTCCGGACCTGGCAACTACCAAACCTGGTATGACGAAGGAGCAGATGCGTGATCAGCTTGCACATGAACGGGCTCTCGAATTTTCTATTGAGGGGCAGCGGATTCAGGATATCATTCGCTGGGGCTGGCTGTATGACGCTGCAAAGCTTGCTATGTTAAAAGAACATGATACAGATTTTGACACCTGGCGGGCAGGAAAAGAATATCTTCCCATCCCGCAGTCTGAATTGAGTGCTAATAAGAACCTGTCTCCCAATCCTGCGAACTAACTGTGAAACTGGTATTATCAGAATATAATAACATTGACAAAGCCAATTAAAAAGGTTGTTTTATGAATAAGATATTAAAAGCAGCGTGTATATTTACGCTCATTACAATAACAGGAGCCGGCTGTAAGGACGATAAAGAAGTTTTAACAGAAACCGATCCGGGCATATTTGCCGACAAGCCATTTGATATTAATAAGCTTACTGACACTTACGGCGGCATCTCTTCCTTATCATTTTCCTGGAAATGGGGCCCTTATAATCTCCACGATCCTTCAATTATTAAAGAAGGGGAGTGGTTTTATTGCTACAGCACGGACGTGGGGTATGGAATTACACCCAAAGTGGGCATTATGGTCCGGAAGTCTAAAGACCTCGTGGACTGGAAATACATTGGATGGGCGTTGAACGGGTTGCCGGAAATAGGAGCCAAATATATAACAGATAATGGGCATACTCCCGTTCAGGGCCTATGGGCGCCTTTTATTATGAAAGTGGGAAGTGAGTTCAGGCTATATTATTCTCTTGCCCCCACATCCGGACGAACAAGTTGTATTGGCTTGCTCACCTCCGGTTCTCCCGAAGGCCCGTGGGTTGAGAAGGGAATTGCTGTAACGTCGGTGGATACGGGGCCAGGCACGAATGCCATAGACCCTTCGGTTGTTGTTACTCCTTCAGGACAACACTGGATGGTGTATGGTTCATCCTGGGACGGTTTGTATGAGCTTCAGCTTAATCCGCAAACAGGCTTAGCATTAAATCCGGGTGATAAAGGTACCCGGATTGTGAGAAGAGGCCGAACTAATGGAATTGTGAACGGAAATCTTGAAGGGCCCGAAATTATTTTTAATCCGCAGACAAATATGTATTATTTGTTTGTTGCATACGACTGGCTTTCCACGAAATATAATGTAAGGGTATTCCGTTCCGCAAATCCCAATGGCCCTTTCCTCGACTGGAACGGAGCGAATGTGGATGATCTGGCTGATAATGATCCGATGATTCTGGCTCCCTATCAGTTTCTTGATCAAAGCGGATGGGCCGGAGTTTCCCATTGTGCCGTTTTTCAGGATAACGGGCAGTATTTTATGGCCCATCAGGGAAGGCCGGGAATAGACCGCGCTTTTATGGTAATGCATGTACGCAAGATCTTCTGGACTCCTGAAGGCTGGCCTATTGTTTCTCCGGAAAGATATGCGAATGTACCTGATAATACTGTTACCGCAGGCGAAATTGCGGGAGAATACGAACAGATAGTGCTTGGGTATGTAACAGTTCCCGGTTTTGAAGCGGAGCAAACAGATCCACAATATAATATTTCCTTCAGTACTGTATTGGGTACAGATGGGAAAATCAACAACAACCCGAATAATTCATGGGCATTTAATGCTCCGTGGCTTGAGCTCAGGTGGGAAGGAGGTTTATTTGTGGATAAACTACATGTTTCCCGTGAGAGAGACTGGGAGCAGAAAAAGGAGTCGACTATAGTGATGACGGGGCTTAATGGCAGCGGCCTCGCCATCTGGCTGAAAAAGGTTGAGAAAAAGGTTGAATAGAGATAGAATGCATTGGTATTAACATTATTTCCATTTTCTGTATTTACTTGAATTTAAGAATTTTTTTTAATTGTTTTTTTGACATTTCTAAAAATGCTTTTATCTTTAACTCCTGAATGAAGTGCTCCGGTGCTTTATCAATTAACCAGTAAAACCACACACATGAAAAAAAATTCACTCCTGTTTATCTTTCTGATTACAGTTTGCGCATTAAAATTATTTGCCCAAACCCCGGTATCTCTTAATTTAAATACTGCGGAAGCAAAAGAAACGATCAGCAAACATATTTACGGGCACTTCTCAGAACACCTCGGAAGATGCATTTACGACGGCTTTTGGATCGACTCAACTATGAATGTGCCAAAGCACGACCGTATCAGGATGGATATCGTTGAAGCCCTGAAAAAAATTAATATTCCCAACCTTCGCTGGCCCGGCGGCTGTTTTGCTGATGAATATCACTGGAGGGACGGCATAGGCCTCCGCGGTCAGAGACCCAAAATGGTTAATACCAACTGGGGAGGTGTAACAGAAGATAACAGCTTTGGTACCCATGAATTTATGGAGCTTTGCGGCCTTCTTAACTGCGAGCCATATATTGCCGGAAATGTGGGAAGCGGAACAGTTGAGGAAATGGCAAAATGGGTGGAGTATTTTAATTTCGATGGCGTAAGCCCGATGGCTAACCTCCGCAAACAGAACGGGCATGAAAAACCGTGGAAAGTCAGCCTCTGGGGGGTAGGGAATGAAAGCTGGGGTTGCGGCGGCAACATGACCCCTGAATATTACTCTGATCTTTTTAAGCGCTATGCAACCTATGCCCGGGACTACCCCGGCGCCCCTTTAAAAAAGATAGCAAGCGGTGCAAGCGACTGGAATACAAGCTGGACGGAAGTGATGATGAAAAATGTTCCGGCCGGCCTGATGTGGGGCCTTTCCCTGCATTATTATACGCTGCCTACCGGTAAATGGGGAAAAAAGGGATCCGCTACCGTGTTCGATGAAAAAGAATACTTCAATACAATGAAAAACTGTTTAGGTATGGATGAAGTGGTAAAACGTCATGCTGCTGTAATGGATAAATATGATCCCCAGAAAAAAGTTGCCCTGGTAGTTGATGAATGGGGAGTGTGGACCGATGTTGAGCCGGGCACCAATCCCGGTTTCCTGTATCAGCAAAATACCATGCGCGATGCCCTGATAGCCGGTTCTACCCTGAATATTTTCAATAACCATTGCGACAGGGTGAGAGTAGCAAACCTTGCACAAACGGTGAATGTTCTGCAGGCCCTTATTTTAACGGATAAGGAAAAAATGCTTCTTACCCCAACGTATCATGTTTTCGACCTTTATAAAGTTCATATGGATGCAAAACTCATCCCAATCCGGTTTACCAGCCCGGATTATGTTCTCGGCGATCAGAACATTCCTGCAGTGAATGCCTCCGCCTCCATAGATTCAAAAGGAGCGGTGCATCTTTCGTTGGTAAACCTTGATCCTTCAAAAAAGATCACGGTTGCTACCGCGTTAACCGGAATTAAATGGTCGGGGGTACAGGGGCAGATTGTTACCTCCCCTAAGTTTAACGACTATAACAGCTTTGCTAATCCGGATAAGATCAGGCCGGTAAAATTTACGGGAGCCGTAAAGAAGGGCGATCAGTTAAATGCCGAACTTCCTCCGCTTTCTGTAGTAATGCTTGAACTGAAATAAACAAATTGAGCAGTGCCCCTAATAGCTTCATTGCCATTAAAAAACAGATTATTCTAATGAAAAAAATAGTATTGACCGTTGTTTTTTCTGCAGCCCTTTCTGCTTTTGGTCAGCAGAAAGATTACCAGATCAACGCGGTATCATTTACAAAGGTAAAGCTCACCGATAATTTCTGGCAGCCGAGAATTGAAACGAACAGGACGGTAACCATTCCCGCATCCTTCGAAAGATGCGAAAATACAGGGAGGGTTAAGAATTTTGTAATGGCGGCTGAAAAAAGCGGAAAGTTTTGTACCACATTCCCTTTCGACGATACTGATATTTATAAAACCATCGAAGGAGCTTCTTATTCGCTTGCTGTGCACCCCGACAGGAAGCTTGACGCCTACCTTGATTCATTGATCCTGATAGTCGGCAGGGCCCAGGAGCCCGACGGTTATTTGTATACCGCCAGAACAATTGACCCGCTGCATCCCCATTCATGGTCGGGGCCTGAACGCTGGGTTAAAGAACACGAACAAAGCCACGAGCTGTATAATTCAGGCCACATGTTCGAAGCAGCCGCGGCCCATTATCTTGCTACAGGTAAAAGTAACTTTCTGAATATCGCTTTAAAAAATGCCGACCTTCTTGTGAAGACTTTCGGCCCTGGAAAAATGCACGTGGCTCCCGGACATGAAATTGTTGAAATGGGGCTTGTAAGACTTTACAGGATCACCGGGAAGAAAGAGTATCTTGATCTGGCAAGGTTCTTTATAGACGAACGCGGAAAGAGGGACTATAATAAGAAAAGCGCGAATTCATGGCAGAACGGCAACTACTGGCAGGATGGCCGTCCTATTGTTGAAGAGAATGAAGCGCTTGGCCATGCCGTAAGGGCAATGTACCTGTACTCAGCAGTGGCGGATGTTGCCGCTTTAACCGGTGATAAAAATTATCTTGAAGCCATCGACCGTATCTGGAATAATATGGTTGGTAAGAAATTATATGTTCAGGGAGGCATAGGGGCAATACCCGACGGTGAACAGTTTGGTGCCAATTACCAGCTTCCGAATGAGACTGCCTATAACGAAACCTGTGCTGCCATTGGAAATGTTTTCTGGAACCAGCGGATGTTCCTTCTGCATGGCGACGCTAAATATATCGATATCCTCGAAAAGTCACTGTACAACGGCCTGATCTCCGGGTTGGGATTAGACGGCAAATCATTTTTTTATACCAACGCCATGCAGGTTAAAAACGCTTTTAATTATCCGAGGCTGGAAAGAGAACGCTCCGGATGGTTCGAATGTTCATGCTGCCCCACCAACCTGGTCCGTTTAATTCCGTCCATTCCCGGCTATGTATACGCACAAAACGCAGATGGGGTGTATGTAAATCTTTTTATCAGCGGAACCACCAGCCTGCTGGTTAAGAATCAGGCGGTACAGCTTATTCAGCAAAATAATTACCCATGGGATGGCGGATTGATCTTTACCGTTAATCCGGCTAAAACTACAGCTTTTAAAATGAGGGTGCGGATTCCGGGCTGGGCACAAAGTAAAGCCGTCCCGTCTGACCTGTATTCATTTCAAGACAGCGCTGCTTCTGTATTATCGGTTAAGGTGAACGGAAAGCCTGTAAATTACACCATGGAAAAAGGATATGCTGTGATAGACC
>JAATFW010000336.1 GCA_015654985.1 Sphingobacteriales bacterium
CCTCCTAAGTTATTAAGGGTCACCCTTGTAATTATGCCAGATGCCACAGCAAGGGCAGGTGTTCTGAAAGGAGCAAATATATCTATACCCTCGTGCCTTCGTATTCCCGCATCACGATCAGAGCCCCAAAAGCTCTCAATTTTTCCATTTTTTACCGGGAAAGCAAGTGAGGGGCCAGTGCTTATCGTTAAGGTATAGTCACCAGAACGCATTAGTTCAGGTTGGATACGAAGTAAATAGCTGCCGGTTTTATCTGTTTCATAGCTAAAGCTTGTTTCTCCTGTATCAGCATACGCCAGAAGTTTTTTATTGTTGTTTTCTTTTTCTTCCCAAAGGTCTGCATAAATCATGAAACCTTTTTCCGGCCTTTTTTTTAAATTTATGGTGACTTTGGCCCCTTGTTCTACTTTAAATCTGATTGTATTCGCCCGTGCCTTTTCAGCAGGAAAATACCCTTTTTCTTTATAGGGAAGATTCACAGACAGAGGATTACCAAGACTGTTCTCCGCTGCATTAATCCATTCTCTGCCAAGCGCTGTTTCATGTAGTCCCGCATTGACCAATGCCTGTTGATATTTTTCGTGGGGACTCATTTTCCGGAACAAGCTTCCGGGTCCGGATTTACTGCACGAACAAATAAAAACCCCGGCAAGGAACAAACAGAGGCAGATTTGCTTACTGATTTTCATGAGGATTGCATTTTCATAATAACAGGTCCGGGAACAAATTGTTGCCGCTAAGAAGGCCGCTTCTTTATTTAAAAGAAAAACCTGGAATAAAGCTGGTCAATTCAGGGTTACTTTAAAGAAATGTTGTAAGAATATTAAGTAAAAAAAAGCCGGGGGGCAGGCAAAAACTATTACCTAAGTGTTTTTACATTTCATCTATAAAACTGTTTCTCAAAGGAAGATGAGAGACCGATAAAGCGTAAGCACTCATGTGTCTTATTCTTTAATGAAATAAATTAATAGTGCTGTTAAGATGGCTCAGTCTGTTTTTTTTCTGACGTATGTTTATAAAACTTTTAGTGTCATCTACACATAGGGAAAAACTTTTTGTTTAATAATTTAAACGAATTATTTTAAAATTTCTTTATCTCAAATCTTGCCCGTCGTAGTTCTTTAATATATTTTCAAGGTCCTGAGGCGTATCGATCGCTTTTGTTTCAATATCTGTTAGCGCGGCCTTTATTTTATATCCATTCTCAATCCAGCGAAGCTGTTCGAGCGACTCGGCCTTTTCAAGCAGTGATACCGGCAGTCTTGTTATAGTCTTAAGAGTATCGGCGCGGTAGCCATATATTCCAATATGTTTGTAGAATGTGTGTTCATTAAGCCAGTTTTGATTTTCTTTTCCCCGAAGATAGGGAATGGGAGTTCGGCTAAAATAAATAGCTTCGGAGTTTTTATTTACTATAACTTTAGGTGAATTAGGGTTATTCAATTCTTCCGTCGATTCTATTTTTTTTATAAGGGTAGCAAGCACCGTTTCATTATCAGCAAAACATGCAGCGAGCAGATCGATCTGCCTGCTGTCAATATAAGGTTCATCACCCTGGATGTTAATAATTACTTCAAAGCCAGGGAGCTTTTCTGCAGCTTCCGCACAGCGGTCGGTACCGCTCTGATGGTCACTTGAAGTAAGAAGTGCCCGTCCTCCAAAATCTGTAACATGCATTAGTATACGTTCGTCATCTGTGGCAACTACCACCTCGTTAAGCTTTAACGATTTTAAGGCCTGCTCATAGACCCTTTGTATCATACTTTTCCCATGTATTTCAACCAGTGGTTTTCCGGGAAAGCGTGTTGATGCATAACGTGCGGGAATCACACCAAGAATACGAAGTTTCTTGTTCTGCTCTGTCGGGGCTAAATTATCAGATGATTTCATATATTAACGCATAAATAATATCTTTTTTCAGACTCTGATAAGGCAGCTAAAAAAGTCCATGCAGCTCGCGATCAATACTTTCTATTATAAATCCTAAATCTTCCGGATTACCTGCAAAATCCAGCTTATCTTTATCAAGCACAAGCAGCTTCCCTTCCTTATAATTATCGATCCACTTTTTGTATTTCTCATTTAATTTAGAAAGATAATCCAGCCTGATCCCTGCTTCATAATCGCGGCCTCTTCGTTGTATGTTATTTACAAGCGTAGGTACTGATGCTTTCAGGTAAATGAGCAGATCCGGAGCTTTAATAAAAGAGGTCATATTATCAAAGATTGCCCTGTAGTTCTCATAGTCCCTTGTAGTCATTAATCCCATTTCATGCAGATTTTCTGCAAAAATATAAGCATCCTCATAGATGGTCCTGTCCTGAATTATATTATAATCCTGTTTCTGTATTTCTTTTATCTGATTAAAACGACTATTCAGAAAATATATCTGAAGATTAAAGCTCCATCGTTTCATATCACTGTAAAAGTCTTCGAGGTAAGGATTATTGTCCACAGCTTCATAGTGTGGTTCCCATCCAATGTGTTTTGCTAGCAGTTCGGTAAGAGTTGTTTTTCCGGCACCTATATTTCCTACAATGGCAATGTGCATCTTATTATTTTATTTGAAAATTTAAATTTAACAACTATAAATTTCAGGTACCCAAAGTTTATATTATTTGTTGCTTCTACTGGTTCAGAAATGCCTGAATCCAATGATCTCCCGTACATCGTTAAGCGTTTTTGAAGCGCTGGCGCGCGCCTTTTCAGCACCAAGACGGGCTACTTTGCTAAGATAAGGAGCATTTGAAGCAATATCATTAATCCGTTCGCGTACTGGTGCCGTAGCCAGGATCATATCTTCGGCAAGCTGCTTTTTCAGATCGCCGTAACGAATCTGGCATTTATTATAAAGATCATCAAAATAGCTGTAAGTATCTTCCGCCGACACAACCTTCATGAGGCTGAATAAATTGCTGATCACATCAGGTTTCTGCTGATTCTCTTCCGTGGGACCGGCGTCTGTAACCGCTTTCATAACCTTTTTCCGTATTACTTCAGGGCTATCTGAAAGAAATACTGCGTTTGCCTCTCCTTCAGATTTTCCCATTTTTCCTTTGCCATCCAATCCCGGAATTTTAACCAGATTATCCGTGAAACTGAAGGCATAAGGTTCCGGGAAGTATTCAGTATTATACATCCTGTTGAAACGGTTTCCGAAAGTACGCGCCATTTCAAGGTGTTGCTCCTGGTCTTTACCAACGGGTACCTTAGTTGCCCGGTGAATGAGGATATCGGCAGCCATTAGTACCGGGTAGGTAAGAAGTCCGGCGTTTACATTATCAGACTGCGAACGTACTTTATCTTTAAATGAGGTGCTTCTTTCCAGCTCTCCAAGGTAGGCATTCATATTCAGAAATAAATATAACTCAGGTATTTCCGGAATATCAGATTGAACATAGATTGTTGCTCTTTCCGGATCAATTCCTGCGGCCAGATATTCTACGAGCACCTGCTTAACATTTCCATGAAGGTCGGCCGGAGTAGGGTGGGTGGTTAATGAATGATAGTCGGCAATAAAAAAAAAGCAGTTAAATTCATGCTGCATTTTAACGAAGTTTTGTACGGCTCCGTAATAATTGCCTAAATGTAGTTTTCCGGTACTACGAATACCGCTTACAACTGTTTCCATAACTGGACGAAAGTAAGGATTTTTTATATTTATCATTCCATAAAACTGTTTCTCAAAAGCTGATGAGAGAACGATAAACTGCGTAAACGCTCATGAACACTTTAAAACAGATACACTGTGAATAACTGCGTTTATATGCGGTTTATGTATTTTGCATATAAAAGCAATTTATCTAAGTTTGGCCTGAATGAAAAGATCTTTAAAGCGCGGGCATTATTACCTCTATCTGGGGAGTGTTGTCTTTTTTTTCGCTGTATTTTATCCCTTCCTGTATTATTACTCCCGGAAGGAAGAACGTTTCCCGGTTCTCAATAAATTCAGGCGCTTATTTGGCTTCACCAGCTCAGCCGCCGCCGGCTTATTTTATAGCTTTTCGTTTGAAGAACCGATAGACTGGTCGCGAAAATATATTATCTGTGCCAATCATTCTTCAAGTCTGGATGTTACAGCCATCTCGTTACTGGTAAAGTCTAATTTTGCGTTTCTTGGAAAAGATGAATTATTAAGCAATCCTGTAACCGGCCTTTTTTTCAAAACTATAGATATTCCTTTAAACAGGGATAGTAAGATTTCAGCATTCAGAGCTTTTAAAAAGGCGGAAGGGTATATCCTTAAAGGAATGAGCATGGTAATTTTTCCGGAAGGGAAAATTCCTGATGATTATCCACCAAAACTGGGTACCTTTAAGCAGGGGCCTTTCAGGCTGGCAATTGAACAGGGCATACCGATTATACCGGTGAGTATTGCGGATGCCTGGAAAAAAATGTGGGATGATGGCCTGAAGTATGGAACCAAACCCGGAATTTGCCATATTTGTGTTCATTCGCCTGTTGAAACAGATGGATTAACATTAAACGATGCGGAGTTGCTCAGCGAAAGAATTTATAACATAATTAAGAAAGACTTAAAATAGAATGAAACTGGATAGAGAAACCATAACAAAGATCGCTCATCTTGCAAGGCTTGAGGTGAATGAAAATGAAGAAAAATCGTTGCTCCAGGATATGAACAATATCCTTAGTTTTATGGAAAAGCTGAATGAGCTCGATACTAAAGGTGTTGAACCTCTTATTTATCTTTCAGACGAGGTCAATGTTTTCAGGGAGGATATAATAAAACAGGAAATCACTCCTGCCGAAGCTTTACAGAATGCACCTCTCCACGATGGTGCGTATTTTAAAGTAGCTAAGGTTATTGATAAATCCTGATTTTTTTAATGTAACATAAGTCTCCTACAATAATCTAAATTATATGCAACAGGAATCTCTTATCAGAATTACAGATGTAGGCAGAAAATATGTCATCGGTGCAGAAGTAATTCATGCTTTAAAATCAGTGACACTGAATATCAATAAAGGAGAATTTGTGGCTCTGATGGGGCCTTCCGGTTCGGGAAAATCAACTTTAATGAATATACTTGGCTGCCTCGATACTCCCACAAAGGGCGAATACATTCTCAATGGGATAAGGGTAAGCGAAATGAGCGATAATGAACTGGCAGAGGTAAGAAATCAGGAGATCGGATTTGTATTTCAGACATTCAACCTTCTTCCGCGTTCAAGTTCACTTGATAATGTGGCTCTGCCATTGATTTATGCCGGTATCGGGAGAGATGAGCGTGAAAAAAGGTCAAAAATAGCCCTTGAAAATGTTGGATTGGGAAATCGTGTTGAACATAAGCCCAATGAGTTATCAGGCGGCCAGCGGCAGCGTGTAGCCGTAGCGAGAGCCCTTATAAATAACCCATCTATTATTCTGGCCGACGAACCTACAGGGAATCTGGATACTAAAACATCTGTAGAGATTATGGGACTTCTGGAAGAAATCCACTCGAGGGGGAATACCATAATACTGGTCACTCACGAAGAGGACATTGCCCAGCACGCACATCGCATTGTCAGGATGCGCGATGGTCTTATTGAGAATGATTATCCCAATGAACATATTAAGTCAATTTCTCCCCGCCTGAAAGAAATGCAGGATAAGGGAGCTGATTTTGAAAACATAGAATAAGGAGTATAGTTCACTTTACCTTTCAGAAATTAACATTCATTAAATTTTCAACATAAATTGAAAAGAAGAAGGATTTCTTTTCTTTTGTAAACCGATTCACATGAAGATCTATACTAAGACCGGAGATAAAGGCTATACTTCACTGATTGGTGGGACGAGAGTGCCAAAGTATCATCTCCGTATTGAGTCGTACGGGACAATTGATGAACTTAATTCTTATATCGGCCTTATCCGGGATCAGAACATAACCGGTCATCAGAAAGAAATTCTTAAGGAGATCCAGGACAGGCTTTTTACCATTGGTTCCGTTCTTGCTTCAGATCCTGAAAAATCAAGAATGAAAGTACCTGATTTATCCCCGGATGATATTAAGCTTCTTGAAGAAGAAATGGATAGTATGAGCCTAAGCCTGCCTGAACTAAAACATTTTATTCTGCCAGGGGGCTTAACAGTTGTATCCTTTTGTCATATTGCCCGATGTATTTGCCGGAGGGCAGAGCGCATCACTGTACAATTGGCAGAAGAAAGTGAGGTCGGGGAGACAATTTTAATATATCTCAATCGTTTAAGCGACTATCTGTTCGTGTTGGCACGGAAACTGTGTTCAGACAATCGGATTGAAGAAAATAAATGGTTCCCGCGATATTAAGAGGAGAAATTTTATTTTAAAACCTTATAATTTTTATTATACTTTTGCGAAAAAAAATAAAATCATAAATTCTAAGAAATATGTATTGGACATTAGAATTAGCATCGCACCTGGAAGACGCTCCATGGCCTGCAACTAAAGACGAGTTAATAGATTACGCGATTCGTTCCGGGGCTCCTGTTGAAGTTATTGAGAACTTACAGGCACTCGAGGACGATGGTGAACCGTATGAAAATATCGAAGAGATCTGGCCTGATTATCCCACAAAAGATGACTTCTTCTTTAACGAAGATGAATACTAAAGCCTTGCCCTCGAGCAGGGCTTTTGCTTATCAGACAAGATTTATAAAATAAATTAAACAAATAGTGAATTTTTATTATTGTTATGATATAGTTGAATTAATAAATCTGAAACAAAAAACATAACACTATGGGAAATTTACTTTATTTAATCGCAGTTATCCTGATAATTATATGGGCTGTGAGTTTTTTTGGAGGATATGCTACAGGAGGTATTATTCATATCTTACTGGTAATAGCTATTATAGCTGTTTTACTCCGGGTAATACGTGGAGCTGCATAATTTCTACAAAAAGAGTTAACGAAAAATCCGGTTAAATAGTGACCGGATTTTTTATGTCATTAAATCGAGTAAAAGGGAAGCTACAGCCATGTCTTCCTGGTAGGTTATTTTTATATTTCGCGGGTCACCTTCGGTAATCTGGACACGTTCACCAATTCGTTCAACAACAGAAGCATCATCAGTAAAGCTCTCCGAATATTCCTGCATATAGGCCCTTTTCAACAAAGATGATTTAAATACCTGGGGAGTCTGTACGATCAGTATTTCTTTGCGGGAAATCGCTATGGTTGAGCCCTTCTCTTTTTTACGAAGAGAGTCACGGCTTTCTGTTACCGGTATAGCAGAACCGTTTATTTCCGCCTGTTTAAAACATCGGGTAATCAGACTATTTGAAATAATTGGCCTTACAGCATCATGAACAGCAATTACGGAGTCATCCTGAACTGCAGACAACGCATTTTTTACAGAGTCAAAACGTTCTTTTCCTCCTTCAATGAGTTTATAAGGAAGTACAAAATGATACCTTCTGCATAACTCTCTCCATAAAGAATGATACTGCCCGTTTAACACAAGAATAATTTCGGGATGGAGGTCGGAATGACAGAATGCTTCTATCGTATGCATCAACACAGGCTTTCCCTTCAGGAGAAGAAATTGCTTCGGTATATCGGCTTTCATCCTGGTACCCAGGCCGCCGGCTACAATGATAGCATAGAACTTCATATAAAGACTTTATAAGCCTGAAACACCACCGCTTTTCTTACACGATAAGCATAGCATCACCATAGCTGTAGAAACGGTATTTTTCTTTAACGGCCACTTCATAAGCATTCATTACATTTTCATAACCTCCAAAAGCACAGATCATCATGAGCAAAGTAGATTCAGGAGTATGAAAGTTCGTAATCATGCTGTTGGCAATGCTAAACTCATATGGGGGGAAGATGAACTTGCTGGTCCAGTCATTTGCTGCTTTTAAAGTCTTATTGGCAGAAACTGCTGATTCAATAGCCCGCATTGAGGTGGTTCCTACCGCGCAGATACGACGTTTATTTTCCAACCCTGTATTCACAGTATCTGCAGCTTTCTGATCAATGATATATTGTTCAGAATCCATTTTATGCTTGGTTAAGTCTTCAACTTCTACAGGCCTGAATGTTCCAAGCCCTACATGCAGTGTAACTTCAGCAAATTCGATACCCTTCAGCTCAAGACGCTTCATTAGCTCCCTGCTAAAATGCAAACCTGCTGTAGGAGCTGCTACAGCACCTTCATGTTTGGCAAAAATAGTTTGGTAGCGTTCTTTATCTTCAGCAGTTGCCTTTCTTTTAATGTATTTGGGAAGCGGGGTCTCTCCAAGGATCTCGATATTCCGGCGGAACTCTTCATCGGTGCCATCAAAAAGAAAACGGATGGTGCGTCCTCTTGAAGTAGTATTATCAACCACTTCTGCCACAAGAAGATCGTCTTCTCCAAAATATAATTTATTGCCTACACGGATCTTCCGGGCGGGGTCTACAAGCACATCCCAAAGGCGGAGCTCTTTATTTAATTCACGTAACAGGAATACTTCAATGGTAGCACCGGTCTTTTCCTTATTGCCATACATTCTGGCAGGAAACACCTTGGTGTTATTGAGGATCATTACATCCTTCTCTTCAAAATAGTTAAGAACATCCTTGAAAATTTTATGTTCTATAGCTCCCGTGTTTCGGTCAAGTACCATTAAACGTGCCTCATCGCGCTGATCAGAAGGACTATGAGCAATTAAAGAATCTGGTAAATTGAATTTGAACTGGGATAGTTTCATATATGTTAAAAATATTTAGCGCGCAAAGTTACTGAAAATTAATTCTAATACGTTATCTTACCGGAGTTTGTTTTTAAGAATAAATATAAAAGAACACATATAATTTTTAATCAGCTTATATGTTTCTGTAACATTCTTTAATTCTTTCAATCTAAAGAAGGTATGATATTTCTCAGGCTCATAGGTGAAAGTTTCAATTTTGCTTTTTCGTCTTTACGACAAAATAAGCTGCGCACCTTTTTATCTCTTATTGGTATTACCATTGGTATCATGACCATTATCGGGGTTTTCTCAGCGGTAGATACCTTCCGTAATAAGCTTCAGAGCAGTGTCGATAAGCTGGGCAGTAATACTATATATATACAGAAGTGGCCCTGGCAATTTGGAGGTGATTATGCATGGTGGAAATATATGAACCGTCCTGTACCCACACTTCGCGATTTTGAGAAAGTTAAAGAACGGACTACCAATGCTGAAGCTGTAGCATACTGGGTATACGCGGGTGACAGGACCATTAAATTTAAAAGCAATACCGTAGAAGGCGCCCAGGTTTCTGCTGTTACTCACGATTATTATAAAACATGGAACTTTGAACTGGAGGATGGCAGATATTTTTCTGAATCGGAGTCCAGGAACGGCAGCTCTGTTACAGTTATTGGCCATTCTATTGCCGAAGGCTTATTCCCAAATCAGCAGGCTGTGGGTAAGGAGGTAAAGGTAATGGGAAGAAAAGTTTCTATTATCGGAGTTTTTAAAGAAGAAGGAGAGGATATGCTTGGTACTTCGGCGGATAAAACGGTTCTTTTGCCACTGAATTTTGCCCGTAATGTAATTAATGTACAGGATGAGCGCTATAACCCGGAGATTTCTGTAAAGGGAAAAGAAGGTGTTCCTGTAGATGAGATGGAGAGTGAATTAAGAGG
>JAATFW010000095.1 GCA_015654985.1 Sphingobacteriales bacterium
AATGCCTGTAACCCCTACAGGAAGAAGGCTGTTTGCTTTATACGACAGCAGGGCACTTTTAGCACCTTCGTTGATCTGAACAATTCCTTTTGCATAATTTTCAGAATTAGCGATCCATCTTTTTTTTCCTGAAGCACTTCCCGACGGGATGAAGCAGGTATTGATCACATCCTGTTTAAACAATCTTAAAAGGATATTTTCCGTCTTCCCGTTAGCGATATGTACGGCTATTCCCAATTGAGCAACTTTGTGAGCCATATTCGATTTTGTAATCATCCCTCCTCTTCCAAACTGAGATTTTTTTGCTGATACAAAGCCTGAAAAGTCTGTAAAGGAGCGGTCTACCGATCTGATCACCTGCGAGGCTTTATCCTTTGGATTACCGTCATAAAGCCCGTCTACATTACTTAAAATAATCAGTGCATCTGCGTTAAGCATAGAAGCAATCAGCCCTGCCAGTTCATCATTATCAGTAAACATTAATTCAGTTACCGAAATTACATCATTTTCATTAACTACCGGAACTACCTGATGCTGAAGCAGTATACTGAAACAGTTCTTCATATTAAGATAGTGCAGCCTGTCGCGGAAATCCTCTTTGGTAACAAGCACCTGCGCACAAACCATCTTATGTTTTTCAAAAAGCTCAGAATATGTGTTGATCAGCCTCACCTGTCCGATAGATGCAAAGAGTTGCCTGGTAGCCACATCATCACATTTTTCTGAAACAGAAATAAGGCTCTTTCCCGAAGCCACAGCTCCGGAAGAGACCAGAATCACTTCTTTACCCTGTTCTTTTAATTCTGCAATCTGTTCTACCAGGTGGGCAATCCGCACTAAATCAGGCAGTCCGTTCTCTTTTGTAAGAACGTTCGAGCCAATTTTAATTACTATACGTTTATAGTCTAAGTCCATAGAAAACCTAAAACTAAGAAAAATACACCTTTATACAGCGCAATTTTCATTGTTTTTCGGAATATATTGAAACAAGTGCCGGCAAGTTTCTGATTATCTTTTAAAGGCCGGGAAAAATTATTTTAGTCTTCAATAACTTTTTTAAACTTTTATGAGTTTATAATAAAAGAGGATCCATAAGATATAACCAAAGTTAAACTAAATTAAAAAATCATGAGACTTATCACCACACGTATGCATGGTGTTGCTGATTATTTAATCGGTATTTTGCTTTTATGCTCACCATGGTTATTTAAGTTCAGCAATGCGGGAACGGCACAATATGTTGCAATGATCGCAGGAGCAATACTTATTGTAATGTCGTTTTTAACAAATTATGAGGAGGGAATATTTAAAAAGATCCCTTTGAATGTTCATTTTGCAGCAGACATACTCATCGGCATGTTCCTTGTATCATCACCGTGGATCCTTGGATTTGCCTCTGTTGTATTTTTGCCTCATCTTATTGGAGGGATTTTAGAAATTATTACCGGATTTTTCACTGACCGTATTCATGTCTCCCATTCTGTTAAAACTGAACACGTGAATCACGCACATTAGAATTGTTGTAAAGCCGGCATTTATACCGGCTTTACCCATCATTTCCGCAGATACGATTGCATTACCGCATCATATTCCTCAGGCGTAAAATAAATAATGGGTTCTTCTGCTGAGTGCGATGCTTCCATTAAAATACTTGTACCTTCTTTACAAGGTTCTATTGATATGATCCTTTTTTTTTCAAACCGCGTAGGCTTATCGTCTATTGTTATATAAAAAAATTCTGACATCCCTGTTATTAGCGTTTTTCGCCCTGCTTCTTCATGCATCTTTTCGCATACCGTACAAAATTTAACCCCCAAGCATTAATAATTGTTTTTTCATTGTATCATTTGCCGGCCTTTAAAAAGAGTCAGTAAAAACAACTGTTATGTTAAAGATAAAATGGCCTGTTACATTTTTTATAAAAGAAAGAATTTCAGGCGTTTTATACTTATAACTTATTACGTATAACTTAACACTACATTCTGTTGTCATTACAAAATAACATCAGTATGAACAGAAATCAATGGAACGGGCCAGAGTATAAACTTAAGGGCAAAAGCACTGATCTAAAACAGCCTGAAAGAGAAGACGGAGCCGGCATACGAAAGAGAGGTAAATCAAGCCTTCAGGATTTTTCATTACCTTCGTTGCTATTAAATAAAGCAACGGTTTTTATGAAATATTATTCTTTATTTGCCGCATCTGCCTTAACATTTGGAGGTATATGTTTAACAGGGCAAAATTCTTTTGCACAGCAGAAGACATCTGGCTTTGAAGTAACGGCAGAATCTTTTGCTGACCTGCAGTTACTCAGGTATCAGGTCCCCGGTTTTAACGATCTGAGTCTGAATCAAAAAAAATTAGCTTATTATCTTTCTGAGGCGGCTCTTTCGGGAAGGGATATTATATATGATCAGAGAGGTAAATACAATCTTCTGATCCGCAAAACAATAGAGAATATCTATGCTACTTATAAAGGGGACCGAAAGAGTGAAAACTGGTTGAAATTCCAAACGTATTGCGGACGTTTCTGGTTCAGTAATGGCAATCACCATCATTACGGCAATGAGAAGTTTGTACCTGAACATTCATTTGCCTATTTTACAGAACTTGTTAAGAAATCGGCTCTGAATGGATTCCCTGTTAATAAAGGAGAAACAACCACGGCCTTCCTTAACCGTATAAAGCCTGTCATCTTCGATCCTTCTTTCCAGCCGAAAATGGTAGATCTTTCTCCTGACGCAGATAATATAGCAGCCTCCTCAAACAACTTTTATGAAGGAGTTACTCAAAAGGAAGTGGAAGATTTTTATTCAAAATTTAATACAAAGGGAAATGCACCATCCTGGGGCCTTAATTCTAAACTTGTAAAAGAAAATGGCAGGCTTTATGAAAAAACCTGGAAAGTTGGAGGAATGTATGGAGCTGCACTCGAAAAGGTAGTTTACTGGCTTGAAAAGGCGGCATCAGTAGCCGAAAATGAACAGCAGAGAGATGCGCTGTTAAAGCTGGTTAAGTATTACCGCTCAGGCGATTTAAAGGATTTTGACGATTATAATATAGCCTGGGTAACTGATACCGCATCCAGGATTGATGTAACAAACGGCTTTATTGAAGTATATAATGATGCGATCGGCAAAAAAGGAAGCTATGAAAGTGTAGTTTCCCTGAGGGATATGGAAGCTACAAAACTGATCCAGGCTATTGCCAGCCGGGCACAGTGGTTTGAAGATCATTCGCCGCTGTTACCTGAGCATAAGAAAAAGGAGGTGAAGGGTATTACAGCAAAGGCAATTACTGTGATCATGGAGTCTGGCGATGCTGCACCCTCCACTCCTATCGGAATTAATCTCCCAAATGCCGACTGGATCAGGAAAGAACACGGTTCCAAATCTGTATCTCTCAGTAACATTGTACATTCTTATAATATTGTCAGCAGCAAAGGTGGTCTTCTTGATGAATTTGCCTACGGTGATGAAGTAAAAGCCAGGATTGCGAAATACGGAGCCCTTGCTTCAGATCTTCATACAGATATGCATGAATGTATTGGTCATGCCTCCGGACAAATTAATCCCGGAGTAGAAACGCCGGATAAAACCCTTAAAAATTATGCGTCTGCACTCGAGGAAGCAAGAGCTGATCTGGTTGCCCTTTATTTTATCCTTGATCCCAAGCTTGTTGAAATCGGTGTAATGCCAGGCCTTGAAGTTGGAAAGGCAGAGTACGACAGCTATATTATGAATGGCCTTATTTCTCAGCTTACCCGGTTAAAACAAGGCAGCAACCTCGAAGAAGCGCATATGCGCAACAGACAGTTGAACGCCATGTGGGTATACGAGAAGGGGAAAAAGGACAATGTGATTGAACTGGTAAAAGAAAATGGCAAAACTTACACGAAGATCAATGATTACAACAAGCTCCGGGACCTGTTCGGGCAACTTCTTCGTGAAATTCAACGTGTTAAATCTGAAGGGGATTACGAGGGCGGAAAGAACCTCATCGAGAACTATGGTGTAAAGGTAGATCAGCAATTGCTTAAGGAAGTATTAGCGCGTTACGCAAAACTTGATGTTAAAGCTTATAAGGGTTTCATCCAACCTAAGCTGACTCCTGTAATGAAAGGAAATGAAATTACGGATGTAAAGATCAGTTATCCTGTTTCTTTCTATCAGCAGATGATGGAATATGGTAAGAAATATGGATTTCTTCCGGTTATAAATTAATTCTTTTTGCTCTCAGTGCTGGTTACATCAGTAACAACCCTTATTATAAAACAGGATCGCCGGCTGCATGCAGCCGGCGATCCTTTCCTTTAATCATTAATTTAGGTCAAACTTTTTATCCGTTTAATTCCATTGGCAACCTCCTTTGTTATGCCCTTAAGGCGTTGATATAAAGGTAGGTTTTCTTTTGTAAATACCCGAGTGACTTTAATCAGCATGCAAAATGATGTTTATCATAAACTATCCTGAAACAAAAAAATATTAAATTACTTTATAGAGCGTCTATTAATCCAGATATCCAATGAAAGCTATCATTATTTCCAGACCAGGGGGACCAGAGGTGCTTGAAATAGCAGAAAGACAGGTGCCCGGATTTACCCCGCAGGATGTGCTGATCAGGGTAAAAGCTGCAGGTATAAACCGGCCTGATATCTTTCAGAGAAAAGGAAATTACCCGCCGCCGGAAGGAGTGCCAAAAGATATTCCGGGACTCGAAGTTGCAGGAATAATAGAAAAGTGCGGTTCTGAAGTAAGGCGCTGGCATGTGGGTGATGAGGTTTGCGCCCTGCTGGGAGGCGGAGGTTACGCTGAATTTGTAGCCGTGCCTGAGGGTCAATGCCTTCCTGTACCACAAGGATGGAGCTATGAAGAGGCTTCGGCCCTGCCTGAAACTGTCTTTACTGTATGGCATAACGTATTTCAAAAAGGTCAACTCGCCGAAGGAGAAACATTGCTGATACATGGAGGAAGCAGTGGTATCGGCACCACGGCCATACAGATTGCACGGGCCTTCGGCGCCCGCGTTTTTGCTACTGCCGGAACAGACTATAAGTGCCTGAAATGTGAAGGTCTGGGAGCAGAAAAGTGTTTTAATTATAACAGGGAAGATTTTGCTGAAGGTCTTAAAGATACAGGAGCAGATGTAATCCTCGATATGATAGGCGGGACATATATTTCTAAAAATATCAGTTTGTTAAAAGCCGGAGGACGCCTGGTATTTATTAATGCAATGAAAGGAGGTAAAGGAGAATTTGATGCTCTTGATATCATGCAACGTCGTCTTACCATTACCGGGAGCACACTGCGATCACGGGATACAGCTTTTAAAGCGTCGCTTGCAGCAGATATTGAAAAAAACGTCTGGCCTCTTCTATATGAAGGGAAGATGCGACCTGTTATTTTTAAAACCTTTCCCTTATCAGAGGCCGCAGACGCCCACACGCTCATGGAAAGCAGTACCCATACCGGAAAAATCATGCTTTCTGTTTAGGGAAAGCATTGTGATCTTTCCGGTACATTAAGTTTTTAAGTTGGCAAAGATCAGATTGAAAAGCTATAAGAACAAAGAAATTATCCACCCACTCACCCACCGGTAACCATAAGTATTCCCCTGTATAATTATTTTCGTTTTTCGGAACCCTTACTTTAGTTCTCCCGTATAAGTAGTCAATCTATTTAAATAACTGTGATTAAATACTTTTGGGACATAGATGGGTAAATTTCTAGCTATTTTTTCTTTTTTTATCTGGGGAGTTCTTCTTAAAGGGTACAGTCAAAGCATAGATATTACAGATTTCGATAAGGGGCCCTATGGTAACGGGTCGACTATTGCAGTGCCACTTATTCTCACCGAGACTTCTGATTTCTTCAAAACCGGCAACACCTTTAAACTATACCTTTCTGATGCTTCGGGAAGCTTTGCCAATGAAAAAGAAATTGGTGCCTATACCGGCTTTTATACTACTTTTATAAATGGAACAATTCCGGCAAACACCCCCGCCGGAAATTACCGGGTACGTATAAAATCTTCCATCCCGGCAGTTACGGGTCAGGAGTCAGCTCAATTTGAAATAAAGGCAGAAAACGGAGTCCAGGCCGCAATTGATGCTCCTGCACAACAAGTTATTACCGGTAACGACGATAAAGCATTTGGTTATTGCACGCCGGGAAAAAGCAATACCCGCTTTAATTTTACCAATACATCCACTGCCGGAGCCAATGTAACGGCTACGTTTATAAACGAGGCCAATGCTTCTGATAAAAGACAAATCTCTTTCCCTTCATCCCCTCAGCAATTTATTCCCGACATAACACATTATACAATTTTTGTAACGGCCGAATTAAATGGTATTACAGGTACCCGTGCATACTTCCTGATCAACAATGTAATTAATACCCCTTTTAATCCTCCCGGAAGCAGTACGGTATGTTTACCTCAGGGGTATCTTGAATATAATGTTGAAACAGCCTCTTCAAACGGTATTCAGCTTAATTTTCCCGGAAATACCTATCAGATAACCTGGGGTGACGGAAATGTTGAAACATATAATTTAAGATCGATAAAGGCAAATGGAAGCAAAGTGATGCATTTGTATACCAAATCCTCTTGTGGAAGTCAGATTACAATAGGAAGCACCAGGTATTATAATGTCTTTGGCATCATTGTACAAAGCAAAGGTCCATATTGCGGGAATATAGGTGTACCGGTATCCAGCCAGGCTAAAGTAGTTACCCAGCCCGAAAATCGTTTTTCGTTGCCATCGCTGGCATGTTTAAATACTCCTTTAACCATCAATAACGAATCTTTAGCAGGAGAAGATCCCGGAACCTCTTCTCCTTCCTGTCAGAATAATAATGTAATTTATTACTGGTATGTTGATAATAAGCCGGTCACCCCGCAGGGAGTACCTATAACTTACAAGTTGACAACTACATTTACAAGTCCGGGACTTCATTCAATCCGCCTCGAATCCGAAAGCACCTCCGAATGCCAGGCAGCTCCTGTAGAGAAAACGCTGTACGTACAACCTCCTCCAAAGCCGGAGTTCGCCATAAACGATCCGGCTTACTGTATAAATTCCCCGGTTAAACCGGTTGATAAGTCGGTGCTGGATCCCGATTCACATGCTGAATATAAGTACGAATGGATAATCAGCGGTCCTGCCCCGGCAACATTTCTTAATAATACAACCAATAAAAGCAGAAATCCGGAATTCAGTTTCACAACGGCAGGAATATATAGTATAAAATTAAGTATCAGTTCAGTATGCAGTACCGTAACCACGAACGGGCAAACAATTATTGTAAACAGCTCCCCTGTTATTACAGCAGCCTGGGAAGCGAACCTTTGCGGTAAGGGACAACTGCTTACCTTCAGCAATACAGGCGGAAATCCGGTAAAAACAAGTTTCAGCGGAACTTTCCGCGATCTGAGTGATACCTATAGATGGACAGTAGGCGGCGGTAATTATTCCTTTGAAAACGGAACAGGCGCGGCTTCAAAAGAACCTTCGGTCCTGTTTTCAGATTACGGCGTTTACACGGTCTCTGTTACACATACCAATAATTGCGGTTCGGTGACTGAAACACATACAATTACATTTAATGAATCGCCTACGATCAACGCCGGAACAGATCAGACTATTTGTGCAGGAAACAATGTTGTGCTGAATGGTTCAATAACAGGACCTCCCGTTTTATCGTTCGCATGGAAAGGCGGAAAGGGAACTTTTATACCGGGAAGAGATGTTTTAACCCCCCAATATATTCCTTCTGCTGATGAAATTTCAGCAGGACTTGCCGAACTAAGCCTTACAGCCGTTACTATGAATCCGGCGCCCTGCAATGCAGTAACCGATGTGATGGTTATTACGATCAATCCGGCCAATAAAATTACAGGGCCGCCGCAAAAGACTATTTGTACCGGAACTTCAGTAAATTATTCCCCTAAGGCGGGCCTCGAAGGAAGCATCATTAGCTGGACTGCATCAGCAACAGCCAATGCAAGCGGCTTTTCATCCGCAGGAAACGGAGATATTACTGATATTATCACTAATACAGATCCTGATAACAATGCCTCGGTTACCTATACGATCATTCCTGAGAAAAATGGATGTCAGGGCGATGTTTTTACACTGACAGTGACGGTTGCCCCCCTGCCCGTGGCTTCTGCTGTGGCCGGTAACAGTACTATCTGCACGGGCCAGCCTGCCGGCATTGTTTTAAGTTCAAATATAAGTGCAACAAGCTATCGCTGGACCAGCACCGTTACCGGAACCATTACCGGTAACAGCAATCAGGGAGCTCCGGCAGCGGCCACCGGAATAAAAGATATTCTGGTGAATAACGGCAATACACCCGGGACAGTAACTTATACCATAGTGCCGGTTACGGCTGCAGGCTGCGAAGGCCGGCCGGTTACCTTAAGTATTACAGTCTCAGCTCCTCCCGTTCAGGCAAATGCAGGAATCGATGAGAAGGTCTGTAACGTCAGTACGGTAAAGCTGCAGGCCAATAACCCCGGTGCCGGAACAGGAATCTGGACTCTTACTTCTGGGCAGGCGGGAGTAACGTTTGACGATGATGCCCGGTTCGATGCTGTTGTAAATGGTCTGATACCCGGAGAAACCTATCGTTTTCAATGGGCAATATCCGGGCCTTTTAATTGCCTGCCAGGCAGCGACGAAGTGGTTATCAGCGTTCTTCGTCCCATTGGTTCAAATAGTATTTCTGCTCCTCTGCCGCTGGTATGCCAGGGTACTGATTTTACGCTCGACGGAAGCCTTCCGGATGGCGGCGATGGCAGCTATGCCTATCAATGGGAAACAAGCACTGATGGAAATAACTGGATCCCCCTTACCTCAGCGCAGGGGAAATCTCTGAACGTTACTGCCGTAGATACAGTATCCTTTCGCAGAATAGTTACTTCGGGTAATTGCAGTAATTATAGTAACGTCATAAAAATAAACGTACAGAAAGGAATCGGCAATAACAGTATATCGGCTCCTCAATATATATGCAGTAATACGGTGCCTTCTATGCTCAACGGTACTGAACCAAACGGGGCAGATGGTTCTTACAGCTACCAGTGGCAGAAAAGCGCAGACAACGGACAAAACTGGACGGTGATTCTTTCCGCCACTCAAATAAGCTATCAGCCCGGAGAACTTACACAGACTACTTTATTCAGGCGTGTTGTTACCTCTGCGCTCTGCAGCGGCTTACAGCAAAGCCTTAGTAATGCAATTACAATAAGAGTATCGCCTGGCCCCCATGCCCGGTTTACGTGGACTTCTGATGCTGCCTGCACCCCTTTTATTATTTCTGACAATACAATAGGGGCCGAAGAATCAGAACAGGGAGACACTTTTGAATGGTTTGCCAATGGAACAAAGATTGGAACAGGCATAGAATTTCCGGGCTACACCCTGAATGCCGCGGGTGATTCTATTGAGATCAAATTGCAGGTAAGCAGTGCCCTGGGTTGCGGTTCATCTGTATTTGCGCACATTTTCAGTACCAATGCTTCGCTGAATGCAGATTTTACTTCTGATAAAGCCAATGGCTGCGGGCCCCTGATGGTGAAATTTAATAATACAACCCTCAACACACAGGGAGTTACTTTTAAGTGGGATTTCGGCAACGGACAATTCTCTGCGCTCAAAGATCCTGCTCCCGTAGCATTTGAAGGCCGTACAGATGGTAATGATACTACCTATACCGTTACATTAAATGCAGTGTCCAATTGTGTAACTTCTGTAAAGATCATGCAGGTAACAGTAACCGGCCGGGCCATCGCTTTACCCGTACCGGATAAGACAACAGGATGCTCTCCTTTAACAGTTGTTTTCAAAAACAATACCCTGGGATCATCCAACACATACACGTGGGACTTTGGCGACGGTACAGCGCCTTTCAAAACCAGCAGCAAGGAAAATGTAAGTCATACTTATATAAGCGGGAGCCCTCAGCTTTATACCGCAAAACTAATTGCTGAGAATGAATGCGGCAAAGATGAAAGCTCTTATGTAATACGGGTCTCTCCCAACACGGTATATCCCCGTCTGACGGTAAATGGCAATGAGTACGAAGGATGTGCCCCACATACGGTCAGGTTTATTAATAATACAACCGGAGCTTCGCTGTATACCTATGATTTTGGCGACGGAAGTGCTGTTTATACCACAAACAGCCTTGCTGCTGTGCCGCATACTTTCACCACAGGAGGCACTTATACCGTTCGTCTGACCGCATCAAACGGATGTTCAGATACTGCTATCTCACAAACGATTACAGTACGTCCACAGGCAATTACCGATTTTTCTGCAGATGTCACGTCGGGCTGCCGCTCTCTGACAGTCAGCTTTACAAACAAAACTACAGGAGGAGCCTCTTATGCCTGGGATTTTGGAGATGGCACCACTTCTGAAGAGGTCAATCCGGTGCATACTTACTCTTCAGGCACTTCTTCTTACAGAGTCCGGCTGACATCAACCAGCCCGTTTGGATGTCCGCATATCCTGGAAAAACCAAACTATATTACCGTTTATCCTCCTCCCGCCGCAGATTTTGATGTACTTCCGGGGAATGTGATCAATATACCTGATTACCGCTTTACTTTCAGAAATGCCGGCAAAGGGGATATTAAAACCTGGAATTGGGATTTCGGCGACCGCAGCCCGGCATCTTCCGCGTCAGACCCGGAACATACCTATCCGGATACAGGCTCTTATAAGGTACGGCTGATCGTAATAAGCAGCCAGGGATGCACAGATACACTCATTCAGACGGTAAGGATATCCGGAATACCGGGGACCCTGTTCGTTCCAAATGCATTTATGCCAAACAGTCTGACCGATGAGCTGAGATCTTTTAAGGTAAAAGGCTCGGGAATAGAGAAATGGCATATGCGGATCTTTAATAACTGGGGCGAGCTTATCTGGCAAACAGAAACACTCGACAGCAGAGGGGTACCGGCAGAAAGCTGGGATGGTACAATTCAAGGTACGCAGGCATCGCAGGGAGTTTATTTCTGGGAAATATCAGCAACATTTAAAAATGGAACCGAATGGGCCGGAATGTCGTATAACAATTCAGAGCCCAAGCGAACAGGGGCTATACATTTAATAAGATAAAGTTAAAGGTAATAAGATAAAGTTGAAGGGGATTTCAATGAGAGGGATTTTTAGTTTAAAAAGCTCAGTAATAGTTACAGCAATTCTGCTGGCAAGCCTTGCGGCAGGTGCACAGGATCATATTTACTCACAATTTTTCAATGCTCCGGTTTATCTCAACCCGGCATTAAACGGCGAATTTAAAGGCTCCTTCAGGGCGAACATGATTTACAGGAACCAGTGGAGCTCTATTTCGGGCGATTTAAATTATATGACCACTTCGCTGGACTACCAGCTTCCTAATTTCGCGGGGGCTGTTGGGCTTATGTTTAACAGTTCTTCTCAAGGTACTGCTTATCTTAAAAAAAACAATATTGCAGGTGTCTATTCCTATAGTGTTGGTACCGATGGCTTTACAGCTTCGTTTGGCCTTCAGGCCGGTATTACAAACAGGAAACTGGATTTCAGTAAACTTGTATTCTCAGATCAGTTAGACCCGAGGCTCGGATTTGAAGGAGGCGCTTCAATGGCCGAAAGTCCGTATAACGATAGTAAATACTATTTTGATGCGGGAAGCGGGGTTAACTTTATAGTCGGCAATGCCATGGTTGGAGCATCGATGCTTCATTTGAATAAGCCGGATGAATCTTTTACCGGAAGTAAGGTTTATACTCCCGTTCGTACAGCAATACATGCCAGCTACCGGTATGCGTTAGACAGGTCTGATCCTTATGATGAAGAGGGTACCTTTCTTATTCCGTCGGTTGTCTATTATAAACAGGCTCAGGCCACTTCTGTAAGTGCCGGCATGCAGTTTAAATACAGGGGGGTAAATGCAGGAGCATGGTTCCGGTCTAATGGCAAGGGACAAACAGATTCATTTGTATTCTCCCTGATATTCGATATCTTCACAAACAGTTATAAAAATCAGAAACTCCGCCTCGGAATCAGCCACGATGCCACAGCCAATAAGTTAAACTATTCTAATACCAGCGGAACTTCTGAAGTAAGTGTTGGATTCGAAACAGGAGAAGCACAAGACAAAGGCTACACCAGCTTAAAATGCTACAATTTTTATTAATGAATGCATTTAACGTGAAAACGAACTTTACCCTGGCTTTTTGATTATAAATTCGTGCTTTCGCTATACGTTCATCCTATCCATCACGCTTACTGCTTATAATGTGTTTTGTTTGAAAATGCTTCATATTCTGTTGTTTACAAAACATATGCGGCAACATGAGGCTGTTTTCTTTTAACGTTTCAAAAGAATTTTAAGTTGTTCAAACAAGCAATAAAATATCAGGTTATACAGGTAGATATTGTTAAAATCAACCTCATGAAAAAAGCGATTTGCACTATTCTGCTGTTATCTGTTTTATGCATCGCAGAACAGGCAGCAGCCCAGACACGTAAGGAAACGAAATCCCGGCTGGGAAGAAAGGTACCCGACACTTCCCTTACCCGGTACAGGCAAATAAATCTTTTAAGGATAACCGATACAACGGGAATTGGTATAGGCGATACCCTCAGAAAGTTCAACTATAAGCCAAACAGTCCTGCACTGCCTCCGCAGAACAATCCAAACCCGCACTCTCCAAATCCAATCCTGGTATCTCCGGAGCGGCCGGCTGCTCCCGTTTCAACGATACGGCCTCCCGATAGTACCGGAAGAAAAAAATAAGAAAAACAGATTTCTGTTTTAGAGGACCTGACCGCGCCCGAATTGAAAATGCAGCTACTATTGATTATACAGGTGTTGCTTTAATTATATCAGTTTAGTTCCGCGGTAAATTTCGATAAGGCTCAGGCTGAAATTTAATACTGGAATCTTCAGAATCTGACCGGGATCTTTATATTCTTCCAGCTCCCAGTGATCAGAGCTATTGACCCTGAAAGATTCAATTTCAACGGACAAAGAATCAACAAGAATATATTCTTTGAGCGTTGGTATATCCCTGTACAATTTAAATTTCTCTCCGCGGTCATACCATTTTGTTGATGGGGAGAGCACTTCAATAATGACAGACGGGTTAAGGGCATTTATATCATCATCATTAAGGGTAATTACTTCGCCACAGATCATTGAGATATCGGGATATGTAAAAAGGGTATTTTCCGGAATATGGATCCGCATGTCACTGTTAAATGGCTGACAGGGTTTTCCTCTTAATTCTGCTGCCAGCGCTGAAAGAATGTTAACGGTAATTTTGTTATGCGCTACGCTGGCCCCCTGCATCGTAAATAGTTCCCCCTGGTAAAATTCATGTTTTTCCAATGAATTATTTTCCCACTCAAGATATTCAGTAATAGTCAGTTTACTTTTGCCGTAAGCGATGGCAGGTTCTCTGATTTCCATCATGCAAATTAAAAAAAGATATTATAAGTTATACGTGTTAGTTATACTAATTTATACATAGCAAATTGTAAGTTATAAGTGCAAATAGTCTGAGATCCTTTGCCTTAAATGAACGAAACTATTTAATCTTTTATTTACAGCAGGCTGTTAACAACAACGGATATGAGAGCTTCTTCTGATGTACCTTATCCGGCCATTGTTTCGTTACTGACTGGTACCAGGCAAAAGAAGGCGTCCCTTTTTCAAGCGACGCCTTCCCTTTTCTCAATATACTTTTTACTATTTAACAGGGTAACATAAACTTGCCGTTCCCTGATTATACCATTGGTTTTCTTCATTTCCAGCGGACTGGGCCCAATTCTTTATCAACGGATATGCCTTAGAAATGGAAGTTCTTTCTATTGGATATTTAAAGGATGCTACCGGAACATTCATCGCCCACGGCAGATTATCTTTGGTAATATAATTTTGTGTTGCAGAATTATCACCAATTCCGAGTATTGTTCCGGCCAGGGAAGTTCCATCCGCTCCGGGAAGATGGACTTCATGTCTTACCCCTCCTGTTGTGTTGAATATAAATGGATTGTATGCTCCGTTATCCAGTTCAACAGGTGTATTAAACTTCAGGACGAAATTATAAGTAACTGTATCTGAAACGGGATCTCCTATAACCGTGTTCCAGTTAGCTTGTACCCTACGGGCACTGTTAAATAAAGTTAGCAGTGCTTTTTGACCGTCGTTGGTGAGCTGGATCCCATCTCTATTTTTGGATAAAAGAACTGCATTTGAAAAATCTACAGGAAGTTTCAAGCCGAACCCACTTTCGATATCCCCGCCGGAAGCCAGTAACGTATAACTTCCTTCCAGCTTAATTGCTTTGTTTTCAGAATTTTTAGTGATCCGGTATTTGTATGAAATAACAAGGTCGTTCATATCGAAATCACCTTTATAAGGCCACTTGTCTTCAAAGATTAATGTAGAGCCGCCATTATAGTAGTTTACAGAGTAAGTGAAATATTCTGGTGCCTGTCCGTAACCGGGATTACAATCGGTTTGTGGGATATAGAGGCCGTTATCATTCTTGATCTCTCTTGCGCCGTTTAGAAAGTGCTCTGCCTTTAATTTACCGGGTTCATTTTGAGCATAGTAGACAACTGCGCCGGAGAATGTGCCCGAATTGTTATTCATGTTTTGAAAACTCTGAACGCTTAGAGTTTTAAACAAGGATGTATCCCCGGTACCATAAACTTTTCCATCCATAGTCAGCACCGACTTCATTTGTATCAAAGCACCTCCGGTTAAGTTTATAATACCACTGCCATTTACTCTGGTTTCACCGCTGCCTTCGTCATGGTTAGACGGGTTGTTTTCATTCAGAACATACCCCACATTAATAAAACCGTAATTCGTTATAGTTTTGTCAACTCCGAACAGGCCTTTAATATAAAGAGAGCAGTGGTTTTCGAATGCTGCAGATCCATTAATCTGAACTTCATCTGCATAAATCTTACCATAGTTCAATCCCGTTTTACTTGCATCTAACGTCAGCTTTCCGTGAATGCGCATAGTTGCATTTTCCATATTGACTAATTCTACAGGCCTGGCATTGGTGGTGAAACTTCCGCTAAAAACAACTGTGCCGTAATTTTTAAATTGTGTTCCCCCCTCAAGGCTGACGTTTCCATTTTCAAAAGTTGCCGTTCCGTAATTGATAAACGAAGCAAAGCCTCCAATATTAAAATTACTTCCAAGAATCACGGAAGCTCCCTTGGTGACTATGAGTTGCGAATTATTAATCAGCTTGGCATTAAACCGTACATTTTTCGCGCAAATTTTAAATGTGGCTGAACTGCTGCCATTATTATTAAAGGTCAAACTAACTCCATCCTGAGTGACACAATATGTTTTACCATTTTGAGCACTCTCTATATTTGTATTCCAGTCTGAGGTAATTTGCTCATTAGGGCCGCAATCGCAAACGGGTTCAGGATCGGCACTTATGTTCACCCCCGATACTGAAGAAATAGTAGTGCTTGCATTTTGCTGTCCGAAAGAGACGGACACGTCAGAATCTCCCGTTTTTACAATTTGAGTTACCACAGATCCATCGGGAGCTGTTTTGGTAATATATATTTCTTTAAGGGCCGAAGGGATATTTATTTTTTCGGTGAAAGCCCTGATAATGGTAGTGGCCCCGCTTGAGATTAAATGACCGCCGTCTGAGGGATTACCATCATAAATAGAAATTGTAAAGGCTGCATTCCCAAAGCGGGTATCAGTTACGCCTATATTGAATTTGATTGCTTTTGTTGTTGCCCAGTCAAAGCCGGAAGGAACAATTATATCTTCCATGTCTACGCCTTCTGATGAAGGAGTTAAACCATCTTTTTTACAGGAACTTACTGTAAAAATACCCGCTATAACAGCAATTAATAAAAATCTATTCATGTAGTAACTATTCACAATCATGTTTAAAGCCAAACATGTGCCAAAGCAGTGTTAGCCGTTTGAACATAGATTTATTTATGTTCAAAGACCAAAATGGGGAATTTTTACCGCATGCCAATGCGTAAAAGTTCCCCATTACCCCCGATTCTTTAATATAATTCATAGGGGAATTAACAAACAAAGAGATTAACCGGTTGTTGCCCGCAATAAAGAATTAAAATTATGCGATGGATGGGAAGACGCGAAAGCGGAAATGTTGAAGACCGCCGTTCAGGCGGCCGGGGGATTATTGCAGGAGGCGGAATAACTGCCGTTATTGCAGTGATATTTAGCCTGATTACAGGTCAGAACCCTCTCGAATTAATTGGATTGTCACAACAAAGCCCTTCAACAGAGGAGAAGGCCCCTTTGAATACCAATTTAGAAGACGACCCTCAGGCTCACTTTGTTGCCACTGTCCTTGCAGAAACAGAAGACGTTTGGGATAGTATATTTCATGCTAATGGTAATAAATACCAGCATCCCGGACTTGTATTATTTAATGAAGGCACTGTTTCCGGCTGCGGCTCTGCAAGCTCGGCAACCGGGCCCTTTTATTGCCCTTCAGATCAAAAAGTATATATAGATCTTAGTTTTTATGACGAATTAAAAAACAGGTTCGGAGCCCCCGGCGATTTTGCAATGGCTTATGTAATTGCTCATGAGGTCGGTCATCATGTTCAATACCTGCTCGGCACAACAGAAAAGATAGACAGGATGCGTGACCGCTTAAGTGAAACGGAATATAACAGGCTTTCAGTAAAGCTGGAGCTGCAGGCCGATTTTTATGCGGGGGTATGGGCTCATCATACAGAACGAATGAAACAAATACTGGAGGCCGGAGATATCGATGAAGCTCTTCAGGCTGCAAACGCCATCGGCGATGATCGTCTTCAGAAAGAGTCCCGGGGATATATTGTTCCCGATGCATTTACCCATGGCACTTCCGCACAAAGAATGAAATGGTTTAAAAAAGGATATGATACAGGAGATATAAAAGAAGGTGATACTTTCTCTACCGGGAATCTCTGACGCGATAATCAATGACCTGATTTCTGATTGTAACAAGATTTTTATAAACTATGTCTCTTTTGCAATACAAAATTGACCACCAAACAAATCATTTAATATAAATGCCAAAAAATTTCAAATTATGTAAAACGCTAGTTTTAAAGCATTTTTTGAAATTCCTGCCTTTTGGTGTATTAATTGACCTTATACCGGCAACACACTTTAATTACAAATAATAAATAAAATGAAAACAACAATGAAAAAAATAACTTTACTCGCAGCCGGCTTCCTTATTGGTGGTGCTGCATTTGCTCAGACAGGTACGATATCTCCGGTAAAATACGGAATAAAAGTAGGAGTTAACTTACCTAAATACCATTTTGCAAATGATAACGGTGATGATTCTGAAACCAAGTCTACTACAAACTTCCATGTAACAGGTTATGCAGATGTTCCTTTAAGCACGTATTTCTATGTTCAGCCGGGTATCTCCCTTCAGGGTAAGGGCGGAAAGTTCCTTGACTATAACGATGGAGACATCAAACATGAATACAATACCCTGGAATTAGGTATACCTATTAATTTTGTAGGTAAAGTCCCCCTGGGACCTACTGCTAATTTCTTTTTGGGTGCCGGGCCTTATGTTTCTTTTGGTATAAGCGGTGAAGATAAATGGACAGCGGGAAATTCAAAGACATCACGCGATCTGAATTATGGCAGCGATAGCGGCGATGACCTGAAGCGCACTGATGCCGGGTTAAACTTCCTTGCTGGTTTTGAGTTAAACAGCGGCTTTAATATTGGAGCCGGTTATGGACTTGGTTTAACTGATCTGCGTCCTAATGGCGATGGCGGCAATGGTAAAATGACCAACCGGGTATTATCTTTCTCGGTTGGATATTCTTTTTAAATACACGTCTCTCACTTTAAAAGTTCCGTTCCGTAAGGGCGGAACTTTTTTTATTGGTATTTTTATAGCGTGAAAGTATTCAGTAAAATACTGGTTCTCTTCCCGCTTTTACTCTGCTTCAGTTTTGCCAGGGCCCAAAAAGTTGGGCTGGTATTCAGTGGCGGCGGAGCCAAGGGCCTTGCCCATATCGGAGTACTCAAGGCTCTTGAAGAGAACAATATCCCTGTTGATTTTATTACCGGGACCTCTATGGGTGGTGTGGTTGGAAGTTTGTATGCAGCAGGTTATACACCTGCCGAGATTGAATACCTGGCCCTCAGCAAAGATTTCCAGAACTGGGTCAATGGAAGATTCGAGAGCGGTTATCGCCGCTACTTCAGAAAAAAGCCCGAAAACCCTTCTATTATTTCTGCTAAACTTCAAATAGACACCGGCCTTCATGCCAAATTCCGCTCAGCCCTTATCAATGATATTCCTTTAAATTTTGCCCTGCTCGAACTGCTCTCCCAGGCTTCAGCCAATGCAAAAAATAATTTCGACAGCCTGTTTGTGCCGTTTCGCTGTATCGTTTCAGACGTACTTTCTGAAAAGATGATTGCGGTAGATAAGGGCAGTCTTGTGGAAGCCGTAAGAGGGACATTAACCGTTCCCCTGATTTACAGGCCTGTAAAAGTTAATGAAAAGTATGTGTTTGATGGGGGTATTTATAATAATTTCCCCATAGATGTAATGCAAAAAGATTTCGGTCCTGATATTATTATCGGCACTAATGTATCCTCGAAGATCTTCAACGAATATCCTAAAGAGATTGATGAACAATTAATGAATCACTTTCTTTTGTTCATGTTCCTCTCTAAAACCGATTCTACTGCTGTTGGGCCAAACGGTGTCTATATCCAGCCGGATCTGAAGGGTTATAGCAGTTCTAATTTTACTCCTGTGGAAGAACTGATCAAAAAGGGATATGATGCAACAATAGCAGAAATGCCTGCTATTAAAGCCGCAATCAAAAGACGGGTAAGTGCAGGTGAACTAATGGAGAAAAGGTATTCTTTCATGCACAAAAGGGAAAAACTTTTCTTTAATACGATCCGGGTTACAGGAATTAATTCACAACAAAGGAAATATGTACAGAAGATCTTCAGGCAGAAGGAAGAGAAACTCAATCTGCTTGATATAAAAGAAGGGTATTACAGGGTTGTCGCTGATGATAATTTTGAAACAGTTTATCCAAAAATAGTTTATCAGCCAAAAACAGATTCTTACGATTTCGAACTGCAGGTGAGGCCGGAAAGTAATTTTAAGATAGACATCGGCGGCTTTATATCAACCCGTCCGGTAAGTAACACCTATATAGGCTTACAATACAATTACCTCCAGCGAAAGTCTTATAGTTTTAATACCAATTTTTATCTGGGCCGCTTTTATGAATCGGCGCAGGTTACTTCGCGGGTTGATTTCCCGGCTGCCTTACCCTTCTATATTGAAGGAGAATTTACCTACAACCACTGGAATTATCTTAATTCAAGTAAGATCTTTCTTTCTGATATGAACCCTTTGTATATAGAACAGTCAGACCGTAAAGCTGTGATTAAAAGTGGGATTCCCCTGTCTCACAATGGTAAATTCGAGGTGCAGACCGGCTACCTCAATTTTGAAGATAGTTACAGTCCGAATAACACTTTTAAAACCGGCGATATTCTGGACCGTACAACATTTGAAGGATTCACCGCGGGTTTTAGCCTCGAAAAGAATACCCTCAACAGGAAACAATACGCAAATAAAGGTCTTTCCTTTAACTTAACGGGTGCATTTTATTCGGGAGCTGAGCATTATGTCCCGGGAAATACATTCAGAGATGAGCCTGATTACGTCAGCCTTCAGCCTGTCAGGCAGCGCAGGGACTGGTTCAAGTTAAAATTAAGTAACGAACAATATGTTTTTTCAAGGAAACTGTATTCTCTGGGGTATCTTGCTGAAGGAGTTTTAAGTAATAAACCATTTTTTAGTAATTACAAATCGACACTTTTAAGCGCTCCTGCATTTTCTCCGCTTCAGGACTCCAAGTCACTGTACCTTGAAACGTTCAGGGCCAACTCATATGGTGCTTTTGGACTTAAAAACATTTTCTCCGTTCATAAAAATATTGATTTAAGAGCCGAAGCATATATTTTTCAGCCAATTGAACCCTTCAGTAAAAAAAACCTTCAATCTACCGCATTCAGGAGTATCTTTGCTGCAAGGTCGTATGCTGCGTCGGCGGGGATTGTTTATCATTCGCCTGCGGGCCCGGTAAGTTTGAGTTTTAATCATTACGACGATGATCAGAAACGATACGGACTGATGTTTCATATAGGATATATAATATATAATAAACGTTGCCTCGAATGAAGAATATGAAGACAATAACATTTTTGCTCTTTGCAATTTTCCTGCTGCAGGGAAAGGCTTTTGCCCAGGCTGATTCTTTGAATAACTTTATTGTAAAAGAAAACCTGCTTAAAAACGACAAACTTGCAGTTATAGCGGCAGATGGAAATGAAAATCCGGTTGAAGCGGTTAACGGAACGTTTCAATTCACAATTAATGGTTTTAAGCAGGATTTGAAATTTAACGACGGGGTTGCAATAGCGCCTCAGCAAATTGAAAAATCAACTTTTGTATACTTAAAGCACACTAACGATAACGGCACCCATTCTAAATTATATTATGTGATCAAAAAGGAGAGCGGCTTAAATCCAATGAAAATTAACTGGATGCTGCTTGTTCTGGTTCCCCTGGTGCTGGTCATCCTGGCGACGATGTTCCGTAAGTTTATTATTTTCGCAGTGATCATCCTGGTAGTCCTTATGATATTCAATTCAAATAAGGGACTCGGAATTCCGACTATATTCGAAACCGTATTTAACGGGCTTAAGTCGTTGTTTTAAAATACTAAAACGGCATCCCGATTCCGAAATTATATTGCAGAAAACGGTACTGATCCGGAGCATTGGTTTCTGCGTATTCTCTTTTAAATTCATGTCGGGCACTATTGCTGAATAATTTGTTTATTACCCATTGTTTAGAGCCCGAAAACTGAGGATCCCTAACCTTTGCCCCGACATCAAATCTGAACACAAAATACTGTACGTCAAAACGAAGCCCGGCCCCAACTCCCAAAGCTACCTGGTTCAGAAATTTATCAAACTTAAACTCACCACTGGGTACATCTGCCGTTTGTCTTAACCGCCAGACATTTCCAAAATCAGTAAATGTTGCCCCCTTCAGCTTAGACCCCAGGAAACTATTTAAGAGCTTAAAACGATATTCGATATTACCTTCGAGTTTGATTTCCCCAAACTGGTCAAGGTAGGTCAGGTTTTTACGGGTATCCTCATTCGGAATGCTGGAGCGGTTATAGTTTCCCGGGCCAAGTGTACGTGCCTGCCATGCCCTTACCCCTGTAGATCCGCCTGCGTAAAAATTCCGTTCGAAAGGAAGTTCATCGGTATTACCGTATGGGTATGCAATACCCGGATTTATCCGGGCTATTAGCTGGCGCTCACCTCCAAAATGCCTGTAAAGCCTGAAATCAAGTTCTGTTTTGGCATACTGCAAATAACGGAGTCCAAAGAAAGTCCTTGATCCTGTACTGTCTTTATGAAATTTAAACACATTGGTCAGGAGGCCCAGCGTATTGCCGCCGACATCAGCAAGGCCGCGGAAGTAAAAAAAGTCTGTATACAAATTGAGTTTATCAGCATTGTATGTGAAGCTGTACTGGCTTCCCATATTAAAATATTGCCTGTCGTTGGTGCGGATATAAGCTTCGTAACCCAGGGTACGTAATGAATCCCTGAAGCCCGGATCCAGTTTTCCATCCCTGTATTCTATATTTACCGGAGTTAAGCTATGCAGTTTGTTGCGGTCCTGTAACCAGTCATAAGTCATCGAATTAATGAACAGACGGTTTCTGAAAGCACCAGGCTGGTCAAAGATCTGTAAGCTGCTCGAAAAGGTAGTATGGGGAATCCCTGTTTCAATTTTTGAAGGAATATTAAAAGGCACCAGCAGTGTCGGGATAACAAGATTGGCCCCGATCTGAAAATCCCGGTTAAATACCTGGCCCCAGAGTTTCCGCCCATCGCCTGAATCGAATAAAGCCCCATATCTTAATTTAATATTCAGTTGCTCGGCACCACCAAAGAGGTTCCTGTTAGTAAAGGTATTTCCGATATTAAACCCATTGCGGCCCGAGTTAAAAGTATATTCCCCTTCAACCCTGTTACTCATTCTTTTTAAAGGTGTTGCCTCTATATTTACATTTAAACTTGAACTGTCGGGATCTTTCTCATATTCAATTTTCAAATTTCTGAATACATTCAGTTCATACAGCCGGTCGTATGTTAAATTTTCCTTGCTGACGTTGTATTTATCCCCATAATCCAGGAAAATATACCGTGAAAGCGGTTTAAAGTTAAAACGGTGTGAATAATCCCTGAAATGATACTGCGAATCGATTACTCCGCTATCCGGAATTATATTTCTCATCCGTCCGTTGCTGTTACGGATATCTATAGTGGTCTTATTGTTAATGTAATACAGCGGATGTGATGTTTTACCCGGAGGGTTATAAATATTAAGTTTCAGGTCTACCCTGTTAGAATAAAGGTTACTGTCCAGATCCACATGGATATATTGCTTTAAAAAATCATAGTATCCGTTTTCCTTCATAAGATTATAGGTGCCGTTGATGTCGTTCATTACAGAATCTGCATCATATCTGTTACCGCTTCTTATTTTGGTAAAGCGTGCCCTGTTTGTTTCATAAACTCTTCTTACCGCGGTATCCTGGATCATGTAAGTGAAATTCCTGATACTGAAGGATTGGCCCTCGTCGGCGATAAAAGTTATATATGCTTTTTTATTCTTAACCTTTACCTCGCTTTTCACCCTGGCATTAAAAAAGCCTTTATATGCCAGAAATTTTCCAATTTCCCGGCTGGAAATATCAACGAGGGAGCTATCCAGCAAATGAGGCGCCTCTCCTATATTCCGCACCCGGCCGGTGCGGTAACGCCCGTTGCTGGTATTCAAAAAATTATAAAGGGCCAGGTTAACGCGGGAATTTGGCCTGATATCCTGCTGAACATACATTAAAGCGTCTTCCTTAAGATCCTTGTCCACACCTTTTAATCTCACCTTTTTCACCAGTGCCTGATCCTCATTCAGATAGCGTGTGGCAGAACAACCTGCCAGAATCACTGTTAAAAACAGTATACTTGCAGCAACAAAAACACGAAAGGTACAATATGCTTTCAAAATCTCAAATCAGTTTTGTAAATGCATTACATCAAAAAAAATACAGAAAAGAGCACGGTCTTTTCATTGCGGAAGGTACTAAATCAATTACTGAATTTCTGCACTCAGACTATTCAGTTGACACAATTTTTCACGTTCCAGGTGTGGCCCCAAAGTTGGGTAATTTCTTACAAAAAGTAAAACTGTTTGAAACAGGCGCAAACGAACTGAAAAAGATCAGCACACTTACTACCCCTTCTGATGCTCTTGCCCTCATCTGTATCCCTGAAAGAACCATCGTCAGCCACGAAAGTTTTAGAAACAGGTTTACCATCGTATTAGACGGAGTACAGGATCCCGGCAACCTGGGCACCATCATCCGTACAGCCGACTGGTTTGGGTTTGAAGAGCTTATCTGCTCAACAGATACAGCAGAGGCTTACAACCCGAAAGTAGTACAGGCAAGCATGGGATCGCTCTCGCGGATCAGAATTCATTATACCGATATCAAAGAATTATTTATGCAGGCACGGCTCCCTGTATTCGGGACACTGTTGAACGGCCGGTCAGTATATCAGACAGATTTTGGATCCGAAGGGTTCCTGGTAATGGGAAATGAAGGAAACGGGATCTCTGATGGCGTGAAAAACACCATAAACCATAGGATAACCATACCCCGGTTTGGCAAAGCAGAATCGCTGAACGTCGCTGTTTCAACCGCAATTATATGTTCCGAGCTAAAGAGAAGTCATTAAATAACCTTCTTCCCCCTCTATTTTTTAAAAAGTTCTTGCCTTAAAGTAATAATTTGCTATTTTTGCACTCCTTATAACAGGGTCGGATGGCCGAGTGGCTAGGCAGAGGTCTGCAAAACCTTCTACAGCGGTTCGAATCCGCTTCCGACCTCAGGGATAACAATATTAAAAAGAAGACCATGGGAGTTACACGTTTAAAAAGAAAAGACAGAAAAAACAAAACGGTTTCGCGCCTGGAAGTTCAGTTCCTTAAACTTGGCCGCAATATTGAAAACGGCAGCCGTTCAAGAGAACCTAAGGACAGCCAGCTGGCAAAGAACAACGAAGTTCTTGCTCAGATTGAAGCACAATCTAAATAAGATTCAGCGTACAGGCTTCTCTTATACGGGAAGACTGGTACAGAATATTTAAAGAGGGTTACAGTAGTTGCCCTCTTTTTTATTTACATACTGTACTCTTCCCTGCTATATATCGTGGATCATCAAACGTAAAAGTTTGGGGCCTAAGCATGGATTTAGCAAACCGGTTGACAGGAGAGTGACGTATCACTACCCGATCCAGACCGTGCCTGGGCTAACAATGACTTTGCTTCGACTTCCCCTTTTGTTTTTTGCCGTAGAATTGTCGAAGAAACATAATAGCTAAAGCGAAGCCGTCCGGGAGCCGGTGCGATGCGGGTTCTGTATCAACTGTAAAAACACCTGGGTAATAGTTTTTGCCCGGCCCCGGCTTTTTTGCCTGAGCCTATATCAGCAATGCGGATATGTCTCTGGTTCATTATACTTTAAGCAGCGCCTTATTGATCTTTTTAATCAACCCCGGCCCCTGATAAATAAAACCCGTATAGATCTGAATAAGGTCGGCTCCGGCATTCAGTTTTTCAATGGCGTCTTCGGCAGAATGAATTCCCCCCACTCCTATTACAGGAAAAGCTTTTCCTGATTTTTCCACCAGATATTTTATTACTTCAGTGGACCGCTTTGTAAGAGGCTTTCCGCTTAATCCGCCTGTTTCAGAAGTTAATCTTACCGGAGAAACCAGTCCCTCCCTGGCAATAGTGGTATTTGTCGCAATAATACCGGCAATACCGGTTTCCTTAACAATTTCTATAATGTCATCCAGTTGCTGGTCGGTCAGATCCGGCGCTATTTTCAGTAAAACGGGCCTTGAAATACCATTTTTAAGGTTTCGCTGCTGCAGGGTATTCAGAATGACTTTAAGTGGTTCTTTTTCCTGAAGGGCACGTAATCCCGGTGTGTTAGGTGAACTCACGTTAATTGCAAAATAATCAACCACATCGAACAGGGTATCAAAGCATTTAATATAATCGCTTACAGCCTCTTCGTTCGGCGTATTTTTGTTCTTCCCTATGTTCCCGCCTATTATCAGTCCGTTACGTTTTAAATGCTTCAGATGACCGGCGGCTACTTCAGCACCCTGGTTGTTGAACCCCATCCGGTTAATAAGCCCCTCATCCTTGGGAAGACGGAACGTTCTTGGCTGCTCATTTCCCGGTTGCGGCAATGGAGTAACGGTACCGATTTCAATAAAACCGAAACCAAAATTTGCAATTTCGTTCACAAAAGCTGCATTCTTGTCGAAACCAGCTCCCAGTCCCACCGGATTCTTAAATTTTAATCCGAATACTTCCCGTTCAAGACGCGGATCATCTACATGAAAAGCCTTTTTCTGTAAAGCTGCAACCCCCGGAATCCGATTAACTGTTTTCAAAACCGAGGTAACGAAATGATGGATCTCTTCCGGAGAAAACTGAAAAAGAACGGGTTTTATTAGCTGGTACATGAGGCGAAAATACAGCAGTTTTATGAATTTCTGTGATGCTTTTTTTAAAAATACTATTTTTACCCTAATTATGTCCGCATACTTTTCACATTTATATAACATGACTATCAGTAAATCCCCTGCATATGACTGATCATCCAGCCAGTGCCGGTTTACAGCTCATTACCACAGCCGACGGATCCAATACACTGTTTAATGAGCAGGTTGGCGAACACTATCATTCAACACACGGAGCGTTCCAGGAAAGCAGGCATGTGTTTCTTGAATCAGGACTAAAGTTCTTTCTTGAAAAAAGCGGGCAAAAGGATGTGAGTATCCTGGAGATCGGCTTCGGGACGGGTTTGAATTTTTTGCTTAGTGCCGGCTATTGCCTTCAGGAACAGCTATCCTTAAATTATACAGGCGTTGAGGCCTATCCCCTGCCAGAGAAACTAATATTTCAAACGGATTATGAAAAGTACCTTCCTGCGGAAGTATGGGATAAATTCATTAAGATCTATACTCCTGCATTAAATAAAACACAAAACCTCAATAATCTTTGCAAACTGATTATTGCTGCCTGCAGGCTGTTGGAATTCAGAACGGAGCAGCAGTATGATGTTTTATATTTTGACGCATTTGCCGCAGTCCATCAACCGGAAATGTGGACTGCTGAGGCAATAGAGCACTGTACCCGCTACCTGAAGAAAGATGGAGTATTTGTAACCTATGCCATTACCGGAAACCTTAAAAGAATTATGAAATCATTAAACTTCAGCATAGAAAAAGTACCGGGGGCACCGGGCAAACGCGAAATGCTAAGAGCGGTAAAGAAGTTGTAGGTTATGAGTTGTGAGTTATGAATTATGAGTTGTAGGCTGTAAGTGTAATCTACTGGAATTCTATGTTTTATAAAATTATTATCTTTAGCTTAACACTGGTTTGAAAATGAGTACAGGAAAAACATACAGCCGCTTTAATACAGAATTTAAGGTACGGCCCGACGATATCGACATGTTTAATCATGTCCACAACAGTAAATATTTTGATTACGTGCTTGCCGCCCGTTACGAGCAGATGGAAATTTATTATGGAATGCCAATGGAAGAGTTCCTCAGTCAGGGGTATGGATGGGTAGTAAAAACCGCCTATGTTGATTACAAACGGCCACTTGGTTTAGGCGACATCTTCCTTGTGGAAACAGGTGTATCTGATCTTAACGATCGCGGGTGCCGCGTAGAGTTTAAGATCAGCAATAAAAAAACAGGCAAATTATGCAGTGACGGCTGGTTTGACTACGTTCTTATTGATACAAAAACAGGAAGAAGCACAAAGGTCACTGAAGCTATGATCGAAAAATATTCTATCTAACAATTTACAGGATTCCCGGGTTTAACAGGAATCCCGTGGCAGGAGAATCCTTTTTTACATAAGGTTTGTAAATAAGTAATTCTGTTATTTTCCTCTTTCGTATGTTTAATAATGGGTTTTCGTCGCATTTTTACTTCGCAGGATCATTAACTTTATTATCTTTACACTGATAAGGTTTAGGTGCCCCGGTTGTACTCATTGCAGCCGGGGCTTTTTTATTCCGGTTGATTGATCTTCAACCGCTTACCTGCCACAATTACATTGACAGGTAATTTTGTAAAGAAGCTTCGGATCGACTAATTTCAAATTATTTATCTGATTAATTTCCCCTTCAGTATCAGTTCTTCTACAGAAGGTAGGTTTCGGGGATTACAAGGCTTTCCTTTTCATCGTTCCAGAGCATGGATACAATTTGCCATTTTCCCTTAGAATAGATGTACTGGATATAATTGACCCCTCTTTTCCAGGGTTGATTGGTTTCTGCAGTAAAAGAATACTCATAAATACTTATCCGCTGGGCAATATTTCCGAAAACTTCAGTATTATCAGATATTTCCTGCTGCGCATAGAAGGTAGCATTACCATCTTCAATCTGATGCATTACTGCCTGCACGTAACTTTGAACAGTAAAATCAAGCGGAGTGTCGTAATTACTGTTGATCAGCTTTCCGGCACCGAAAAAAAGTTCCTGCAACTTATCAAATTCAGGATAATGCTCCTCATTAAAGCTTATATATGCATAAAACTGCTCCGTAATCTTGTCAATTGCCTGGATATTCATCATTATAATTTCAGATTTCTGGTTCTTCTGATTAACGGCAGAGCTGATAATAGGTTTTCTGTTTCACAAATTAATCCGGTTAAGGACGCTTGCATCATGCTGCTGCAATATTATCATTACCAAACCTTCATCCCTTTCAACTATTGGGTATATTTGCAGCCTTAAACACAAAATGACACAGCAAGTACCAGAAGACGGATCTTTATTGCCTTTAATGGAGGAATTTTATACCATACAGGGAGAGGGCTATCATAGCGGGAAAGCCGCGTATTTTATCCGGCTTGGAGGTTGTGATGTGGGGTGCCACTGGTGTGATGTAAAGGAAAGCTGGGATGCGGAACTGCATCCGCTTACTCCTGCTGACCAGATCGTTGAAAATGCCGCCAAATATCCCGGGAAGGCTGTGGTAATTACCGGAGGCGAACCCCTGATCTATAACCTCGACTATCTTACCGCTGAGCTGCAGAAGAGAGGAATAAAGACTTTCATAGAAACATCGGGAGCATACCCTCTTTCGGGCTATTGGGATTGGATCTGCGTTTCTCCTAAAAAGTTTAAAGCTCCTCATCCCGGCCTTTTACCTAAGGCCGGTGAACTGAAAGTGATCGTATTTAATAAAAGTGATTTTCAATGGGCTGAAAAATACGCGGAAATGGTATCTCCCGACTGTAAATTATATCTTCAGCCTGAATGGTCAAAAGCAGCCGAGGTTACTCCTCTCATCATCGACTACGTTATGCAAAACCCTAAATGGGAGATTTCCCTGCAAACACATAAGTATCTGAACATTCCTTAAAAGAGGAATGTTATATTTACTGAATAAACTTAACATCATGAATCTTTTTTTTGCTGCAATCGTATTATTGGGTATTACAGGAGTAACCATGGCGAAAGGTATTGATGTGCCGTATGAAGATGGAGAAACAAAACTAACCGGATATTTAGCCAAAACAGGAAAAGAAGGTGAAATAGCGCCGGGAATAATCGTAATTCATGCGTGGATGGGAATCAACGACTTTGTGAAAACTTCTGCAGACCGTTTATCTGAACTGGGCTATTATGCATTTGCTGCTGATATTTATGGCCGGGAAGCAAGGCCGCAGTCGGCTGCAGAAGCAGGAAAAACATCGGGGTTCTATAAAAATAACCGTGACATTTACCGGTCAAGAATAAAAGCAGCCATTGATCAGCTCATAAAAGCGGGCGCCGATCCGAAAAGAATAGCTGTTATTGGCTATTGCTTTGGAGGTACGGGGGCATTAGAGGCTGCAAGGGCTAACTTCCCGGTAAAAGGTGTGGTTTCATTTCATGGAGGGCTCGATAAAAGAACGGATAAAGATGAATCCGTGCCTATAGGGGTAAAGGTACTTGTATTGCACGGAGCTGACGACCCTCATGTACCGGAAGAACAGGCTAAAGCCTTTCGCGATGAGATGAAAGGCAGGAAGGCTGACTGGCAAATGGTCTATTATGCGAATGCAGTTCACGCTTTTACAGAACCTGCAGCGGGTAATGATAATTCAAAAGGGGCGGCATATAATGAACTGGCAGCAGAACGCTCCTGGGAACATATGAAATTATTTTTAAACGAATTGTTTTCTGATACAATGCATTAAGGATACATGAAAAGCCTGCTCACCTGTTTTTTAGTTTTCACAGTCGCTCTGCTGTACGCACAAACGCCGGGGAACATCCCTGATAAACAGGCGCAGAAAATGTATGAGCAGGCTAACCGGCAGCTTTCTTCCGGTAATTATCAGGGTGCAATATCAGAACTTCAGAAAGCAGTGGCAATTGATACTAAATTTGCAGCCGCTTTTCAGCAACTCGGAGATATATCGCGCAAGCTGCGAAAATACAGTGATGCAAATACCTATTACAGAAAGGTGATCGCAATAGATCCTGAGTTTCATTCCCTCACCTATTACGGGCTTGCGGAGAGCGAAATGAATCTTGGCGACTACTCTTCAGCCCTGCAGCATTTTACAAAATTCCTTTCTTTTCCGTCTGTTTCTGATAACAGCAAAAAGCTTGCTGTAAAATATATCAACGATTGCCGCTTTAGTATTGAAGCAATAAAGAAGCCTGTGGAGTTCAAACCTGTTAACCTTGGTGCTTCGGTAAATACAACATGGCAGGAATATCTCCCTGTTGTTACTGCGGATGAGGAAAGGCTGATCTTTACCCGGAGGGTCAATAATAACGAAGACTTTTATGAAAGTATTAAAAAGAATAGTGTCTGGCAACCTGCAACATATTTAAGTAAGAATATTAATACGCCTAATTTCAATGAGGGGGCACAGTGCATTTCTCCTGATGGCCTCTATCTTTTTTTTACGGGCTGTAACCGGCCTGAGGGATTAGGCCGCTGTGATATTTATGTTTGCAAACGCGAAGGAAAAGGCTGGAGTGAGCCTTTTAACATCGGTCCGCCCGTCAACACATCAGGATGGGAATCGCAGCCTTCTCTCAGCGCCGATGGGCGTACCCTTTATTTTGTAAGTAACCGGCCCGGCGGCATCGGGGGGTATGACATATGGACGGCAGAACTTATGGAAGATGGAAAATGGGCTAATCCGGTAAATCTGGGTCCCTCTGTTAATACACCCTATGATGAACATTCACCTTTTATCCATCCTGACAACAGCACATTGTATTTTTCGTCGAACGGTTGGCCGGGACTGGGGAACAGAGATCTGTTCATCAGCAGAAAAGATGCTGAAGGGCGATGGCAGGAACCGCAAAACCTGGGTTATCCTATTAATACCGCAGGTGAAGAAAGCGGCCTTACGGTAAGCGCCGACGGACGTACTGCTTTTTTTGCTTCTGATATGAAAGGCGGGGCGGGTGGAATGGATATTTATTCATTTAAACTGCCTGAAAAAGTAAGGCCCCTGCCCGTAACGTATATAAAGGGAAAAGTGATAGATGCAGAATCAAAGGAACCGCTTGATGCCAATATAAAGATTACCGAACTGAAAGGTAAAAGAATAATTTTCAATGAAGAAAGCGATGCAGAAGATGGGGATTTTCTGGCAACAATGCCCGAAGGAAAAAATTTCGGCCTCACTGTTTACAGGGATGATTATCTTTTCTACTCGGAGAATTTTTCTCCGGAGAAAATGGATGCTAAAGGAAAACCTTTCAGTCTGGTCATCCCGCTGCGTAAAATTAAAGCCGGTGGAATTGTAGTATTAAATAATATTTTTTTCGAAACGAATAAGTCGGAATTGATGCCTGAATCAAAAGCAGAACTTCAGTTGCTGTTGAATTTTCTAAAGACCAATCCGAATGCTGTAATTGAAATAAACGGCCATACAGACGATGTTGGCAGTGATGCGGCAAATAATGTACTTTCAGAAAACCGGGCGAAGAGCGTTTATACTTATCTGTTAAACAGTAAGATAGATCCGTCGAGATTAAGTTATAAAGGATATGGAAAAACACAGCCTGTTGCCGATAATACGACGGAAGAAGGCAAGCGGGTCAACCGCAGGACTGAATTCAGGATCGTAAGGTATTAGTAGTTTTACTGAACTTACGGGGCTGGTAACCGCTTTTCCTGTTTTTAAGCAAGTCGTCTTTTTCAGTTGCGCTTATCTCTCTGCGAAAATCAGAATTTTCTCTCTCTGGTAGGGTCCTGAAAACAATATCCCAGAAAGAGGAACTTACTCCGAAACCCTTTTCCGGATATTTATAATGATGCAGATGATGATTCCTCCAGATTCCTTTCATTCCTCTGGGAGGTGCATAGGCATGAATGGCATAATGCATGGATACGTAAGCAAGATAACCGGTAATAAATCCGGGGAAATAAACAGAAACATAATTGCCGGTGCCGGCAATTATAAAACTCAATCCATAAATAAGGCCAAAAATAACTGAAGCCAGAATTAAACTTGGTAACGGAGGCATAAATAAACGCATCTTATCACGCGGGTATTCATGATGATTACCATGGAAAATATAAACAAGCCTTTGCCCCCATTGGGTCCGTGCTTCGTAATGGAACAAATATCTGTGCGCAAAATATTCAAATAAAGTCCAGCTTATCAGGGCAATAAAAAAATGAATACAAATAGAACTTATTGAAAACCCTATGGATGTATGGCTATAATATAATAACCATGCATTCAATGGCAGGTACATAGAATAGATTATCCACGGCCGGGTCTTTGTTAAAGCTTCCAGCACATCGCTTCTGAACAGGCGTGCCCGCCCTTTATTGTTAATTTTTTCAAAATGCATAAGCAAACCCTTTCAGACTAAACTGATAAGTTAATATAGTTAATATCCCCTGAAAGAAATTAACCCCTTGCCGCGACTTTTGTTTTAAAACAAGGTCTCTTATCTTCCTTTGAAAGAACAGTTTTTATAGATGAAAAGACAGCTATTTGCTGATTTCTGCCACCATTTCTTTAGCTTTTTTAAGGGCTTTTTCCAGGCCCGAACTGTCTTTTCCTCCGGCAGTAGCATAGAAAGGTTGTCCGCCGCCGCCGCCGCTAATCTCTTTGGCAAGCTCCCTGATAATGTTTCCGGCATGCAAGCCCTTTTGTTCTGCAAGACTTTCTGAGATCATCACGGTAAGCGCGGGTTTTCCCTCTGCATCACTGGCAAGTACGAGGAAAAGATTATCAACAATCTCCTTTAAAGAATAAGCAAGGTTTTTAATGGCATCTGCATTTCCAAAATCTACTTTTTGAGCAATGAAATGAATTCCATTTATAATTTCTGCTTTCGCGGCAAGCTCATGTTTCAGGTTGGCTGCCTTTTCATAGATATTTTTTTCTAGTTCTTTCTTAAGCTTTGCATTTTCCTCAAGGAGGACTTCAACAGAGCGGTTCAGATCCTTTGGGTTTTTAAGCAATGTTTTCAGTTGTCCGATAAGTTTATTTTGTTCATTAATGAAAGCTTCAGCGGCCGGTCCGGTAATTGCCTCAATTCTTCTTACGCCTGCAGCTACAGCACTTTCTGAAATGATCTTAAAATATCCGATTTCGCCGGTAGCTTTAATATGGGTACCGCCGCACAACTCCCTGGAATAGTTATCATCGAATGTAATGATCCTTACAAAGTCGCCATATTTCTCACCAAAAAGCGCTGTAACACCCCTGTCCAGGGCTTCCCTGAACGGAACATTCCTTTCTTCTTTCAACGGTATATTCTCACGTACTTTTTGGTTTACAATCGCTTCTACTTTTGATAATTCATCCTCAGTAACCTTTGTAAAATGCGAAAAGTCGAAACGCAGATGCCCGGGATTTACCAGTGACCCTTTTTGCTGAACGTGGGTTCCGAGTACTATACGTAATGCGGCATGAAGCAGATGGGTTGCAGAATGATTATTCTGGATCTCATTACGCCGTTCTTTATCAACAATACAAAGTACTTCCTGATGAAGGTCAAAACCTTCGGGAATCTCATCTGTAAAGTGGACTGTAAGGGCATTTTCCTTTTTTGTATCTGTAATCCTCAGAGAGCTTACGGCGCCGGCAGAAGGTTTCTGTGTAAGGATACCGGTATCGCCAACCTGTCCGCCACTTTCAGCATAAAAAGGTGTGCGGTCTAAAACGATCTGGTATTGTTCTCTGCCTTTAGAAACAATTTTGCGGTATTTCAGGATATGAGCTTCTTCCTGAAGGGTATCATAACCAACAAACTCATTTTCGTCACCTTTGCCGACAATGATCCAGTCGCCTGTATCTACGGCAGTGGCTGCACGCGACCGTGTTTTCTGAGCTTCGAGCGCTTTACTGAAACCCTCCATATCAACAGTAAGGCCTTTTTCCCGGGCCATTAATTCCGTAAGGTCAATCGGGAAACCAAAGGTATCATACAGCTCAAAGGCAAACTCTCCCTCTACAGACGTACTGCCTGTAGTATACTTTTCAAAACGCTGAATGCCGGTTGCCAGGGTCCTCAGAAAAGAAATCTCTTCTTCGAGGATCACCTTCTGCACAAAATCCTGCTGAGCTTTCAATTCGGGAAATACTCCATCAAACTGATCAGCGAGAATTGGAACCAGCTTATTGAAGAAGGGCTCTTTAAATCCTAAAAAAGTATAAGCATATCTTACCGCCCTGCGAAGAATACGCCTGATAACATAACCGGCTTTTACATTAGAAGGAAGCTGTCCGTCTGCTATTGCAAAAGCTATTGCCCTGATATGATCGGCCATTACCCTCATGGCGATATCGGTTTTATGGGCGCTTTCGCCTAAGTTATAAGGAATGCCGCTCTCCCTGGAAATAAACTGGATCAGTGGCTGAAAAACGTCGGTATCGTAATTGGATGATTTCTCCTGTAATATTCTGACAAGCCGTTCGAGACCCATACCGGTATCTACATGCCGGGCCGGCAAAGGCTGGAGCGAACCGTCTTTAAGACGGTTAAACTGCATAAATACGTTATTCCAGATCTCAATAACCTGCGGATCGTCGGCATTGACAAGGGTTTTTCCATCGGTTCTGCTTCTTTCCTCATCCGGCCGGCAATCTACATGTATTTCAGAACAGGGGCCGCAGGGCCCGGTATCACCCATTTCCCAGAAATTATCTTTTTTATTTCCAAAAAGGATACGGTCTTCTGCAATCCAGAGTTTCCAGAAATCAAATGCTTCCTGATCTTTAGGGAGGCCTTCTTTTTCATCTCCTTCAAAGACTGTAACATAAAGGCGGTCTTTCGGGATGCCATATACACCGGTAAGAAGTTCCCAGCTCCAGGCTATTGCTTCCTTCTTGAAATAATCGCCAAAGCTCCAGTTTCCGAGCATTTCAAACATCGTGTGATGATAGGTATCAATCCCCACCTCTTCAAGGTCATTATGCTTTCCGGATACGCGAAGACAACGCTGTGTATCGGCTACACGGGAATATTTAACAGGGGCCTCACCCAAAAATATCTCTTTAAACTGGTTCATCCCCGCATTGGTGAACATCAGAGTGGGATCATTCTTTACAACAATTGGGGCAGATGATACGATCTGATGTCCTTTATCTGCAAAAAAGTCTAAAAAAGCCTGCCTGATTTCCTTTGTAGTCATTCTAAATCTATTTGAACCGCAAAGTTAACAAGGAAGTTGAAAGTTCAAAGTTGAAGGTTCAAAGTTGAAGGTTGAAAGTTGAAGGTTGAAAGTTGAGGGCCGGGGAGAGATAATCATGAGAGGGCTATAAAATTGGTAAACAAGAAAAACTATATTTGTATATGCCGTACAAAGACAGAGAGATCAGTAAACTCCATTATACTATGGGAGAGGTAACAGAGATGTTTCAGGTAAATGCCTCTCAGATACGATTTTACGAAAGAGAATTTGACATTCTCCAGCCTAAGAAAAACAAAAAGGGTAACCGCCTGTTCTCACCCGAAGATGTGGAGAACCTCAAGATAATCTTCCATCTTGTAAAAGAGAAAGGATATACTTTGCAGGGAGCCAAAGAGTATCTGAAAGGTAACAGGTCTGAGATAAAGGAGAACCAGAAGATAATAGATTCCCTTGAAAAGCTCAAAAAATTTCTTCTTGAAGTAAAAGAACAGCTATAATTTTTATCATTACTATCCGGGGTGAAGGTATTATTTGTCATTAATCCAAAATCAGGCAATCGTATGGGAGCAAGTTTGGAAACTATGATCCCGGGGGAGTCGCGTAAAGGCGGATTTGAATTTCTGATATACCGTCTTCATGAAACTGGCGCGGAACAAGCTATAAAGACTAAAATAACAGAGTTTTCTCCCGATATACTTGCTGTTGCCGGAGGAGACGGCACCGTTCATCTTTTGGCAAAAATAATGTCTGGTACTCCCTTACCGCTGCTCATCATTCCTGTTGGTTCTGCAAACGGAATGGCGAGGGAACTGCGTATCGGAAACCGTATAGAATATGCTTTCAGCCTTCTGAAAAACGGGGTAATAAAAAAGATCGACCTGCTTAAGGTGAATGAGATCATTTGTATCCATCTTGCCGATGTTGGATTAAATGCAAGAATAGTAAAACGCTTTGACCGGGATGTAAAACGGGGAATGTTTACCTATGCAAAACATCTTTTAGCAGAAATATTCCTGATTAGACAATACCGCTTTCACATTTTAATCGATGGCCGGGAAATTTCACGAAAAGCAGTATCTCTAACCTTTGCCAACGCTTCGAAATACGGAACCGGTGTGGTGATAAACCCCAAAGGTAAGCTGGATGACGGAAAATTTGAGCTGGTGATCATTAAGCCTTTCCCGCGGATAAAACTTCTGCCGATTGCCTGGAAAATGTTCAGGGGTACCCTCCAGACGTCAGAATACGCTGAAGTAATTTCCTGCAATACTGCCCTGATAAGGGCATCAAAAAGGACCGTTTTACAAGTTGACGGAGAGGTAATAGGTAAAACCAGGGAGATAAAAATACATATCCTCCCAGGCGCACTTACGCTCCTTGTTCCGCCGGATACTGAAAATTAATTTCTGCAATAAATTATTTTATCATCATATTACACCTGTAGTTATTAAAGTTATTCCTGTCATTGAAACAGGCCCGGTAATGCCTGTTGTTACTAATTTTAATTCCCTGCCTGCCGGATTGTCCGCTTAAGTTCAGAACAACGGATATCTTAACAGGATCTCAGCCCCTATATCAAGCCCAAACGGTATGTTAAGGAGAGTAGTGTTTTGCCAGGCTCCTTCCCTCCTCTTTCTTTTAATTTTTAAAACTCTTTCTGATTTGTATAGTTAAAATTATAGTGATTAATTTAATACTTTCTTTAACTTAATTTAATCCTCTGTATGAAAACTGTAAGTAGAAATGAGTGCTGAGTATCATTCAGCATAACAGTTAACCGTAAACTTCAATTTTTTAATTATGGCAAAAACTAAAACAGGGTTTGTTTCGCCCAAAGGAAAGCCAACAGGAAATGGCAGGGAAACGCATGGACTAAAAGATGCTTTTGCAGTAAATGATCTTGAGCACGACAATGAACTGGCCGAAAAATATACAGATGGCGCGGATGGCATAGCAGCTAATGTATATATCAGGCATAGTAACCGTAATCTCAGCAAGGGAGAAGATAATACCGACGATAATAAATAATTAAAGAATATGATTATCTCCAAAGAAGAATTTACCGAACTCGTAAATCATAAGGCTTCAAATTATATAACTGTTTATATGCCCGTGCACAATGCAGGAGTTGAAGTAAATGAAAAACATGATTTAATTACTTTTAAAAACATCCTGCAGAAAGCAAAGCAGCAGCTTGAAGAGAAGGGACTGGATCAGGCAGCAATTGAAAAGGTGCTGAAAGGAGGCTTTGAGTTACTTAATAATGAAAGCTTCTGGAAGAATCAGACAAAAGGCCTGGCTGTATATCTTTCAGAAAATGGCACCAAAGTAATAAAACTGCCGGTGCCGGTTAAAGAGGAATTAATAGTAAATACCTCATTCCTTCTTACTCCACTGCTTCCATTAATGAAAAAACGGAAACTGTTTTATCTGTTGTTGCTGAGCAAACATGATTCTCAATTGTATGAGGGCGACGCTTTTGGATTAAAAAAGATAGAAGTTGAAGGCCTTCCCAGGGGAATGGATGATGTGATAAGATATGAAGAAAAGGGGGGCAAACAATTAATGAGAAGAGCCGGCGCCAGCGCCGGAGCACCATCTGCGCAGGGCGCAAGCTTTCATGGACATGGTACCGGACTGGCTGATGACGACGAATACCTGGAGCAATATCTCAGGGAAGTTGATCAGACCTTATGGACGGAGATCCTGTCGACCTTGCAGGTACCACTGATAGTTGCGGCAGTTGATTATGTTCTTGCGGCATTTAAACAGACCACTCATTATAAATATCTCTGGAGCGATCATCTTACCGGGAACTTTGAATATGAAGACAAGAATGCTCTTTACGAAAAGGTAAAAGCAAAGATGGAGCCTTATTTTAAAGAAGATACGAAAAAAGCCCTGCTTAATTTTTATAATAATTCTACTAACGGGCTTACCTCGTCGATCCCTTCAGATGTGATTCCGGCTGCTTATTACGGACAGGTCTCAGACCTTTTTGTTCAAAAGGACGAACATATCTGGGGTACGTTTGATGAGGCCGGCAATCAGCTTGTAATTCACGACACGCAGCAGCAAAATGATGAGTGCCTGATCAATAAAAGTATAATCAAAACCATCATGAACGGAGGTGATGTTCATATTCTTGCTAAAGAGAAAATGCCTGCGGATAGCAAAATAGCTGGCTTTTATAGATATGGTGCAGTTCTTTAATACTAATCTGATAAAAAAGTCCTGACTTACAGGACTTTTTTATCAGATTAGTATCTTCATGAAAAGAATTATTTTAATGGATTAACTTCAATTCCATCTGTGATATTACCTGAATCTACACTTGCTTTTACCACCTTGTTAATAGATCTGGCAGAATCAAGATGTGTTTTTAACACAGGAAGAGTTTTGGCAGCATAAGCTTTCAGATCAGCGTCGGAACCTTCTTTGGCCATCTTCTCAAATTCTGAAATATTATGCTTGTGATCATCCAGCATCATTTTCAGATAAGATTTGTCAAAATCAACCCCCTTTTTTCTTTTCAATTTTTCAGCTTCTTTTAACTGCGCAGGTGCCAGGGTAACAGGGAGAGAGATATTCTTTTTTGCTGCCAGGGCCTTTAGCTCCTCTCCTGCTTTAGCATGATCGTTTACCATCATTGAACCAAAGGCTCTCACTCTTTTATTCACACCCTGTTTTTGAGCAATTTTTCCGAGTTCAACTTCCAGCAAGCCTCCCGTTGTGGCATTACAGGCGAATTCAACAGCTTCAGCGCCGGTTTTAGAAACCGCCGTACTATCGCTATGGGCAGTCGTATCAGTGCTTTTTGCGCTGTTTTTACCTGAATTATTACAGGACCAAACCAGGATAGAGACTGCAAGAAGCAATAAATTTAACTTTTTCATACTGTTTAAGTTGTTTGGTTTAAAGTATAACAACTTATAACGATAAAATGTTCTTAACCGCTACCGGCGGCCCATTTATGCGGGTTGTTTTAAAATTTATGAGAAAACCCGGTAATCATTTTCAAGGATCTGCAGTTGGCAGATAATGTCTTCCTCTGTAACCGGATACGGCTCGCCATACCGGATACAGGCATTTACAGCATTGAATAAATGATTATAGGTTCCTCTTAATGAGGTAATATATTGGGTTTGTTTGTTCCCTGCTTTATCAACAATTGTTAACTGTCCTTCAGATCCATCGGGCTCAACTCCATAACCAGTGTCGTCAGGCAAAATACCGGCATCTAACTGTTCTTCCTGAACATCAGCCCGGGTCTTTATAAAAGAGCCATCTGTGCCATGTAATACAAAGGCAGGTAAAGGATTGGCAACCAGTAAACTGGCAGTAACATACACATTCAGATTTCCGGGATATTTTAGGTGAAAGTTGATGTAATCATCTACCAGGGAGCCGGGCCGGTAATTGCCGGTAGTTTTCGCAGAAGAAACGGGTTTTCCGAAGAGGCTTATTACCTGATCAATAAGATGAGGTCCCAGATCGAAAGTTAAGCCACTGGCAGGAAGCGGCTCTTCCTTGAAAATTTTCTTGCTGATCTCTTTTCTGTAGCGATCATAGCGAAAATGGACTTCAATTAATCTGCCCAGCACGCCTTCTTCTTTTATTCTTTTAACAGTTTGGAAATCAGAATCAAATCTGCGATTCTGATAAACCATTACTTTACAGTTATTTTCCCTGGCTGTTTCAAATAGTTCTTTTGCTTCTAAAGAAGAAGCGGCAAAGGGTTTTTCAACAAGAACATGTTTTCGGGCAAGGAGTGCTTTTTTAGCATATTCGAAGTGAGTATTATTGGGAGTATTAACAATCACCAGCCCGATCTGCGGATCCTGCAGCAATTCATCTACTGAATTATAACTTATAACACCGGGATATCGTTCCTGAGCGGTTTTGGTAGTTCTTTCTGTAACTGCGTGTAATTTGAAAGCTGGGTTAGCCTGTACAAAAGGAGCGTGAAAAACACGTCCCGACATTCCGTAAGAGAGGATACCGGTAACAACTGGATGATTCATATAAATCTAAATTTTTTACAATTTTATATATATTCTTTCATATTCCCACTGCTTCTTTAACTCCTCCGAATATTGTCTTCCATATCAGGGAAAAAAATGACTTTTTCAGGGGGCGCTGGTAAAAAGAATTAAAGGTTTCAGGCT
>JAATFW010000250.1 GCA_015654985.1 Sphingobacteriales bacterium
GATTTCCTTTACCATTTCTTCAAATTCATCCCGGCAAACCACTGCTTTATTCCTCACCTTTGTCCTGTAATTATATACCGTTCGTAAAGAATACCGTAAGAAGCCCGCAATTTTTACGCTGTCGGTAATGCCTAAGCGGATTAAAGCAAAAATGCGCAATTCGGTATTTAACATTTCACCTTGCCTGGGCAATATCTGTCCGCCCGGAGAAAGCAGGACATTGAAGTCTCTGACGAAAGTAGGATATAAGTTTAAAAAGATAGTGTCAAAGTTTTTATATAGCTCTTCCAGTTCATTCTCAGCAACGCCTGTAGACCTCAACGCTTTATACAATTCGTCAATCTGGTTATTGGAAGCTTTCTTATTTAAAAACTTGCGATAGTTTTCAAGTTTGTCGATATATGCCGAGCACAAATCAAAAAAATGAGCTATGTATTCCTCCTTGATATGGTTAGACTCGTAAAGATTATCATTCGCATGGTGCAGATCGCTGTTCAGCTTGCTTAATTTTTGATTGGTACTGTATAGTTCTTTCCGGATCTTCGACAATCGCTTCATTTGTTTATAAACATATATTATACCGCCTATCAGAAAAACAGATAGTATACTGATCAGAATAAGATATAACCGGAGCTCTGCCTTCTGCTTTCTTTCCTTTTCCTGGAATGCAACCGTTATTATCGGGTAAAAAGAGGAACCTTCGAGGGTCCTGTAACGTACATTGCAAAATATAGCATCGTTTATCGCTGCCTCTATAAATTTAAACGCCCTGTCAATATCGCCGGTTTTATAGTATGCCAGGGCAAGGCATTGCAGGGAAGCATTATCCTTAATCGAGTTTTCAATATCCGTAATAGCCGAAATTGAAAAATACTTTTTCTGTAGCTCCGGATTCCCTTCATACATACGTCCAAGCAAATAAGCAATCATTGCACGTTCCGGGTTTTTATCGGTGGTTTTATCTAAAAGAGATAAAAGAGATCTCTCTGCTTCCGCATTTTGCCTGCGGTAAAGTAGCTTTGCAGCACGCGAGATCTGGTATTCTAAAGATTGCGGATCGAGAACCATCAATAAAGAATCTCCGTACAATTCGCTTTTATGATAGTAAACAGTATAATTATTGCTCTGACCATAGTGACTGCAAAATTCACTGTAGCATTGATAATAGTCGGGAAGAAGTTCGGCCGGTAATGAAGACCTGTCGATATTGTCCAGTAAATTTTTGGATTCAATATACAGGCCCGCTGTCGAGTATAACGAGGCTAATTGTATATCCGCTTTATCCCTTAGTTTCCGGTTCCCAAGGCGGTCTGCGATCTCCCTGTTTTTTAAAACATAAAAAGCAGCAGAGTCCGACCGGTACTTTTTATATTCGTTATACAGCTTATTGTTAATATCATACACCTGTTGGGGCAACAAATTGCTGATACTCAGCATTTGCTTTAAGGTTAAGATCTTCTGTTCCTTTCCGGCAATATACGATGGCCTGTTATCCAGCACACGGTCAAGCCGTGCAGCTACCGAATCTTTCGTGTTCTGTGTAAAAGCCATATACCCGGTTAACAGCAGATAAACAGTCATCACCAAATTCTTCATATTTCTGTTTAAGCGTTTCAAATGACCGATGAATATAGGGACAATATTAATACTCCCGCCGTATTTATATAAAATCGTTGTCGGGAACTCTTCAGATAGTCCCCCTTATTTTCTTCACAGATACAGGTATTACCATTCGTATGCAGATGCTGTGGTCATCAATCAGACATTTTTTCAGCAACATTCACCAAAAAAAGACTTTTAGTCATTAATTATCAGGCAATTACCGACAAACATTCCGATTCCATGAAGCAAAATACCATGGCCTTTGTTTTGATTAAAAGTAAACATTATGAACTTTAACAACTTTACAATCAAAGCCCAGGAAGCCGTGCAGAAAGCTTCCGAAATAGCAGTTGCCAATCAGCAGCAGGCTATCGAAAATGCACATCTGCTTAAAGGTTTGCTGTTGGTTGATGAAAACGTTGTCAGTTATCTTCTGAAAAAACTGAATGTAAATGTCAACCGGCTCAATACCGTGCTGGATGCACAGATACAAAGCTATCCAAAAGTAAGCGGCAGTAATGTTTATCTTTCATCTGAAGCAAACAGCGCATTGCTGAAAGCACAGGGCTACCTTAAAGAATTCAAAGACGAATTTGTTTCTGTTGAGCATGTCCTTCTTGGCATTCTGAATGCCGGCGATAAAGTTAGCGCGATGCTTAAAGATGCCGGTGTAAACGAAAAGGATCTTAAAAAAGCAATCACAGAATTAAGAGGCAATAACAAGGTAACCGATCAAAATGCAGAAGCTACCTATAATGCCTTAAATAAATATGCCCGCAACCTCAATGAATTTGCAGAGTCCGGCAAACTTGATCCGGTGATCGGCCGGGATGAAGAGATCCGGCGGGTGATCCAGATCCTTTCCCGCCGTACAAAAAACAATCCTATCCTCATAGGCGAACCGGGCGTTGGTAAGACCGCGATTGCTGAAGGTATTGCCTTTCGGATCATCAAAGGCGATGTCCCCGAAAACCTAAAAAGCAAAACCGTTTTTTCCCTCGATATGGGGGCTCTGATTGCAGGAGCGAAATATAAAGGAGAGTTTGAAGAACGGCTGAAAGCCGTAATAAAAGAAGTTACCCAGAGCGACGGAGAGATCATTCTCTTTATAGACGAAATCCATACACTGGTAGGTGCAGGTGGTGGTGGCGAAGGAGCCATGGATGCCGCAAACATCCTCAAACCGGCCCTTGCACGCGGAGAGCTCCGCGCTATAGGAGCGACAACACTGAACGAATACCAGAAATATCTTGAAAAAGATAAGGCGCTCGAACGCCGTTTCCAAAGGGTAATAGTAGACGAGCCCGACACTCAGGATGCAATTTCAATCTTAAGAGGATTGAAAGAACGCTACGAAACCCACCATAAGGTAAGGATCAAAGACGAAGCGATCATTGCCGCCGTCGAGCTTTCCCAGAGATATATCTCCGATCGTTTTCTTCCTGATAAGGCTATTGACCTGATGGACGAAGCCGCTTCAAAGCTCCGGCTTGAAATGGACTCAGTGCCTGAAGCCGTAGACGAACTTGAACGCCGCATCATGCAGCTCGAAATTGAACGCGAAGCGATCAAGCGCGAAAACGACGATAAAAAAGTACAGGAATTAAGCGAAGAAATTGCCAATCTTTCTGCCGAACGCGATTCTTTGAGAGCAAGCTGGCAGGGTGAGAAAAATCTTGTGGATGCTGTTAACAATGAAGTATCGCAGATCGAAAACTATAAGCTGGAGGCCGAACAGGCCGAACGCGCAGGTGATTATGGCAAAGTAGCCGAATTGCGTTACGGAAAGATCAAGGAATCGCAGGATAAGGTTGAACGGCTCAGGGAAGAGCTGGAGGCCAAACAGGCGAACAGCAGGATGCTTAAAGAAGAAGTAACGGCCGAAGATATAGCCGGCGTGGTCTCGCGCTGGACCGGCATCCCCGTCACAAAAATGATTCAGAGCGAACGCGAAAAACTGCTGCATCTTGAAGAAGAGCTTCACAAGCGCGTAGCCGGACAGGAAGAAGCTATTGAGGCTATTTCCGATGCGATCCGCCGTTCGCGTGCCGGTTTACAGGATAAACGCAAGCCTATCGGATCATTTATTTTCCTGGGCACCACCGGCGTCGGTAAAACCGAGCTCGCCAAAGCCCTTGCAGAATTCCTCTTCAACGACGAATCTTCAATGGTGCGCATTGATATGAGCGAGTACCAGGAACGTCATTCTGTTTCAAGGCTGATAGGTGCGCCTCCCGGATATGTAGGATATGATGAAGGCGGACAGCTCACAGAAGCAGTTCGGCGGAAACCCTACAGCGTGATCCTCCTTGACGAGATTGAGAAAGCGCACCCCGATGTATTTAACATCCTGCTGCAGGTTCTTGACGATGGTCGTCTTACCGATAATAAAGGAAGGGTAGTCAACTTCAAGAATACGATCATCATCATGACCTCAAACATAGGATCCCATCTCATCCAGGAAAACTTCAGTTCTCTCGATGAAAATAACCGTGAAGAAGTGGTGGCAAAAACAAAGAACCAGTTGTTCGAACTGTTAAAGCAAACCATCAGGCCCGAGTTTTTAAACAGGATAGACGAGCTTATCATGTTCACCCCGCTTAACAGGAATGAACTGCGTGATATTGTTACCCTCCAGTTTAAGCAGGTTCAGCAAACCCTTTCTGAAATGGGTATTTCAATAGAAGCATCTGAAGAAGCCCTCGACTGGCTGGCACAGCTCGGCTACGACCCGCAGTTTGGAGCCCGTCCTTTGAAACGTGTTATTCAGAAACGGATCCTGAATGAGCTTTCCAAAGAGATCCTCGCCGGTAAAATAGACAAAGACAGTCATATTATACTCGATGTGTTCGACCATAAATTCGTATTCCTGAATAAGGATAAAATGGAAGAAGCCTATTAAAGCTGAAAGGAGGAAAGCCTAAAAGGTAAAAGGAGGAAAGCCTAAAGGCAAAAGCCAAAAGCAATTAATAATCAAAAGCCCTGCATGCTTATTAAACGTGCAGGGTTTTTTTTATAAAAACAATTCAGAGGTAAACCTCATTTCCTGCAAACTTTATAATAATTCAAAGCTACAATCAAAGACCCAAGCCCGAACTTTCAAACTCACACCCTATAACCCATAACTTGCAGCTTTCAACCCGCAACCTTCAACCCGCAACCCGCACCCCATACGCACTCATTCGATCAAATGCACCACCTCTCCAATCGGCTGGTCAGATTTAATCAATATTCCTGTCAATCCCGCTCCTTCGCCAGCCATCATATCCCGTTCATTATCGCCGATAAAATACGATTTAGAAGCATCAACATTAAAGCGTGCAATGGCCTTTTCAAGCATGAGTGAGCCAGGTTTCCGGCATAAGCATTTGCCATTATAATCCGGATGATGCCGGCAATAATAAATATCAGATATATGTATCCCATGGGCACTGTAATCATCCAAAAGCCTCGAATGCATTATTTGCAGCGTTTCTTCACTATACCAGCCTTTAGCCAGCCCCCCCTGATTGGTAACAATTACAAGCAGATATCCCCTGTCCTGCAATTCCTTCAATGGTTTGAAATTATGCTCCAGCACATGAAAATCCTCCGGATTGCATACATAATCACCCAATTCTCTGTTCAGAACCCCATCCCGGTCAAGAAAAACAGCTTTATTTTTTTCCATTCCGGCAAAGCTACAAAACCAGATTCAAGTATCAATGTAACTCCGTCAATCCATCAATCCAAAATTTGGGGAGGCGTTACAATATCAATTTTTAAACAACAACCGCTTAATCACTTAAAATATGTGTTGCCTGGCTAAACCGCATAACGGGTCTGTACCCTAATTATTTTACACCTCCCAACCGCTAAACTCAGAAAATCTCAGGTTCCCCTAATCACATAACAGAACAAACTATATAAAGGCAATCTTTTACAGCATTTTATTCAAAAATTCAACTTTGCACTCATCTTTTCTTCAAGATTCAATCGATACTCATCCTTTTTCCATATCAATATCCCAATACTTAACACTAATTTCCCCGATAGCTGATACGAATATCCTGATACCTGATACTAATATCCCGATACTTACCACTAATATCCCGATACTTACCACTATATCTTGATACTTGCCGCTAATATCCCGATACTTGTATCTTGACACTTAAATACTGATGACAGAAAAAGAATTTAAACCTTATATCTCCGCAGGAGAAAAGGTAGCAGAATTTACAGTTAAATCAATCTTACTTGGCGCCATGTTTGGCGTTATCTTTGGAGCCGCAACCGTTTATCTCGCCTTAAAGGCGGGGCTGACAGTATCGGCATCCATCCCGGTAGCCGTTCTGGCTATCTCGATAGGAAGAAAATTTTTCAAGACAACCATTCTTGAGAACAATATTATACAAACTACCGGTTCTGCCGGCGAATCCATCGCTGCGGGAGTTGTATTTACCCTGCCAGGATTTTTGTTCCTTTCTGCGGGCAGTAACGGCGAAGGATTTTTTTCGTACTGGCCTATCTTTATACTGGCGTCACTGGGCGGAATCCTGGGCACCTTAATGATGGTTCCCCTGCGCCGCTCCTTAATTGTCGACGAACATGGAACTCTCCCCTATCCCGAAGGCACAGCCTGCGCATCCGTATTGATAGCCGGTGAAAAAGGCGGCGACTTTGCAAAAACAGCTTATATGGGTTTAGGATTTGCCTTTGTATACGCCATCCTGCAAAAGGTCTTTCACCTGATCGCAGAAACCCCTGCCTGGGTTACCAAACAGTCCAACCACTTTTTCCCATCTGCCACAGTTAACGGCGAGATCACTCCCGAATATATGGGAGTGGGATATATCATCGGGCCAAAGATCGCCGGGGTACTGGTAGCCGGCGGGGTACTTGCATGGCTGGGCCTTATTCCACTGCTCGCCTCTTTGGTTCCGCAGGAAGCAACAGCCCTCCAGTTAATTAAACTTGGCTATTTAAAGGACCTCGCAACATCGGGAGGTGCAGACGGGTGGAATCCGGTTACCCATACTTTTGGCGATTATGCCACTGCCATTTACCGTGCTTATATCCGCCAGATAGGTGCCGGAGCTGTTGCTGCGGGCGGTTTTATCACTCTTATTAAAACCATCCCGACTATCATATCCTCCTTTAAATCAAGTCTTGGCTCTATAAAAACCACCGGCGAAAAAGTAGCCACCAAACGTACGGAAGACGATCTTTCCTTCAAGCTGGTAATTTTTGGAAGCGTTGCTTTGGTAGTGCTGATGGCGATCCTTCCGCAGATCCCGGGTGATTCAATTATTAATAAGCTTCTCATCGGCATCCTGGTGGTTGTATTTGGCTTTTTCTTTGTAACGGTGTCAAGCCGTATTGTCGGAATTATAGGTTCCAGCTCTAATCCCATCTCAGGAATGACCATTGCTACCATTATGGGTACCTGCCTGGTTTTTATAAGCGTTGGCTGGACAGGCAAGTTATTTGAGCCTATGGTATTAGTTGTTGGAAGTATGATCTGCATTGCAGCGGCCAATGCCGGTGCCACATCCCAGGATCTGAAAACGGGGTATATTGTTGGGGCAACCCCAAAATACCAGCAGATCGCTTTATTTGTCGGCGTAATTGTTTCCGCAGTCATTATAGGCGTTACACTTTCAATATTAGACCGCCCTACCGCAGCCATGCAGGCCCAGGGAATTACACATGCTATTGGCACTGATGCCTATCCCGCACCCCAGGGTACGCTGATGGCGACATTGATCAGGGGATTGCTTTCCTTTAACCTCGACTGGCAGTTTGTACTGGTAGGAGTATTTCTTGCCATTACTATGGAACTTTGCGGGGTTAAATCATTATCGTTTGCCGTTGGAGCCTATCTTCCCCTGTCTACCACCCTTCCGATTTTTGCCGGTGGTGCTATAAAAGGCCTGGTAGACATCCGCAACAGGAAAAAGGGCATTCACGAAGACGAAGAACTCGGCAAGGGCAGTCTCTTTTCTACCGGTCTGGTTGCCGGAGGAGCTCTGATGGGTGTTATTTACGCTTTCTTCATGGCCTTCGAAACAACCTCCACCCCTGTCGGAAAACTGAACATAGAAAGTTCCCTCACCGAAAAGCTCGGAGAAGGCGGATATCAGTTCCTCGGATTTATATTCTTTGTAATTATGGGCCTGGTCCTCTATCGTATAGCAACAGGAAAGAAATCATCACTCGAAATCTAAAAAAAATGATACAGGAGCGATCCCTTAGGTTTTATTTACAAAGGAACCGTTACCCTCCCTCAGGATAACGGTTCCAACTTGCAGTCCGCAACCTGCAACCCAGAACTTTCAACTCTCAACCCAGAACTTTCAACTCACAACTTTCAACTTTCAACTTTCAACTCATAACTCATAACCCATAACTCCTCAACATGAAACTCCGATTAATAGTCGCCTTTATCCTCAGCACAGTAAGCATCAGCTATGCGCAGGTAAAATACGAATGGAAGCAGGCCACGTCAGATGGATACACTTACAGGTATGTAACCAATGATCCAACCAACTCACGCTTCTATACGTTAAAGAACGGACTAACCGTTATCCTCAGTCCAACCCCCAAGCAGCCCCGCATCCAGGCATACATTGCCGTAAAAGCAGGCAGTAAAACAGACCCGGCAGATCATACCGGCCTTGCCCATTACCTTGAACATCTCATGTTCAAAGGAACCGACAAATACGGTTCTCTCGACTGGAGCAGGGAAAAACCCTTACTCGACAAGATCGACAGCCTTTACGAGCAATATAATTCTACTAAGGATGAGGCCCGGCGCAAAGATATTTACAAAGAGATAGACCAGGTTTCAGGTCAGGCCGCAAAGTTTGCAATAGCAAATGAATACGATAAGATGATGGCATCGATGGGCGCACAGGGCACCAATGCCTTTACCTCATTTGAGCAAACGGTTTATACCGAAGATATTCCGGCAAGCGCTGTCGACAAATTTCTGGCAGTACAGGCAGAACGTTTCCGCAATCCCGTTTTCCGCATTTTCCATACCGAGCTTGAAGCCGTTTACGAAGAAAAGAACCGGGGATTGGATAACGATTCAAGAAAGGTCTTTGAGGCAATGTTTGCAGCCCTGTTCCCCAATAACAATTATGGCAAACAAACCACTATCGGAACCATCGGGCATCTTAAAAACCCATCCCTGAAGGCGATCAGGAACTACTTCAACACCTATTACGTGCCCGGCAATATGGGCATCATCATGTCGGGAGATTTTAATCCCGGCGAAATGATCCAAAAAATCGACCAGAACTTTGCGTATATGCAGCCAAAGCCTGTTCCTCCCTACACGTTCGATCCTGAAAAGGCCATCAAAGCCCCCATTGCAAAAGAAGTTTTTGGCCCTACCCCCGAAAGCATCATGATAGGATACCGTTTCCCCGGAGCAAGCACCGACGACGCTCAAATGCTTAACCTTGCTGGCGAAATCCTCACTAACGGAAAGGCCGGCTTATTTGATCTGAACCTCACTAAAAAGCAGAAAATGCTGAACGCCGGCGCTTTTGCTTATACGCTGAAAGATTACAGCGTGTTGCTGTTACAGGGAAACCCTATAAAAGGACAGTCGCTTGATAACGTGAAAGCGCTCATGCTTGGAGAGATCGAAAAGCTTAAAAAAGGGGAATTTGACGATGCCCTTTTAACTTCCATTGTGAACAATATGAAGAAAAGTGTGCTCGAAGAAAACCAAAGCTACAATTCGCGTGCAGGAAACCTGATGGATGCCTTCACCTCGGGGATTGACTGGAGTACAAGAGTGGCCACTGCTGATAAGTTATCTAAAATTACAAAAAAGCAGGTCGTTGCCTTTGCCAACAAATATCTCGCTGATAATTATGTGGCCGTTTATAAACGGCAGGGTGAAGACAAAAACATCCTGAAGGTAGAAAAACCACCGATCACCGCTGTTGAAGTGAACCGCGAGGCACAATCTCCTTTCCTCAGGTCTGTTGAGGCAATGCCTTCAAATAACGTAATACCTGTATGGGTTGACTATAACAAAGACATTGAACGCTCAAAATCAGGCCCTTTGAATGTACTTTCTGTACAAAACAAAGAAAACAGCATTTTTAAATTGTATTACAGGTACGATATGGGCAGTTGGAACAATAAACTGCTACCCGTTGCTGCAGAGTATCTGCAGTTTCTCGGCACCGATAAACAGAGCGCCGAAGAAATAAGCAAGGAGTTTTACAAACTGGCAGCTTCTTTTAAGATTACCACCACGAACGACGCTGTTACAGTAAGCATCACCGGGCTTCAGGAAAACTTCGATAAAACGGTAGCGCTTTATGAATCCCTGATAACCAATTGCAAGCCTGACGATGCAGCTCTTGCCGGACTGAAAGAAAGACTTAAAAAGACCCGCGAAAATGCCAAACTTAACAAAGCCGTGATCATGCAGGGTCTGGTAAGCTACGCGCAGTATGGGGCCAAAAACCCTTTTAACAATGTACTGCAGGATACCGAACTTGATGCGGTTACTTCCGCTCAGCTTGTTGACCTGCTGCATGACCTGGGCAAATACGAACATACTGTTTTGTATTACGGACCAAAGAACGGAACTCAGGTTGCCGCAGAACTGAGATCCCTGCATAAAGCACCTGCCAGTTTTAAGCCAATTCCCGAAGCACAAACCTTTACAAAAGTAGATCAGGATAAAAACCAGGTGCTGTTTGCCGATTACGACATGGTGCAGGCCGAAATAGAATGGGTTAGAAATTCCGGTTCTTATAATGCCGAAACAACCCCCACGATCGAATTGTTCAACAATTACTTTGGCGGAGGTATGAGCACCATTGTATTCCAAACCATCAGGGAATCCAAAGCGCTTGCCTATTCAACTTATGCCTTCTATAACGCTCCCCAAAAGAAAGACGACCGCTATACAATGATCGCTTATGTAGGAACCCAGGCCGATAAACTAAATGAAGCCATCGGGGGAATGAATGAATTGTTAACCACTCTCCCCGAATCAGAAAAGGTTTTCGCAGTGGCAAAAGATAATATTCATAAATCCCTTGAAACAGAGCGGATCACTGATGAAGAAATTCTGCTGACTTATTTAGCTGCCCGGCGAAAAGGTCTTGATTATGATATCAGGAAAAATGTTTACGAATCCGCAAACACCCTGACCTTTCACACTATAAGTAACTTTTTTGATACAGAACTAAAAAACAAACCATATACCTATTGTATTGTGGCATCAGAGAAGAAGGTAAGTGATGAAGATCTCAAAAAATACGGTGAACTTACGAAGCTAAATCTGCAGCAGATCTTCGGATATTAAAGCAGGGTAAGGAATAACTATATTATAAGCTGCACTGTAAGGATGAGTTATAATATGCAATGAAAGATTACGTACCGCAGGGTTAAATTATCCGCTTAACCCTGCAGTATGTTAATCAAGTTCACCACTGCATCCGCAAATAACCGCCCCTATGCATCTTTCCCCGTTCAAACCACCCTGTTAAAACGTTAAACTTTCAACAAACGAATCTAACCATATAACTCATCCCACAACTCCAAACGCCCGCGCTTTTCAACTTTTCACCTTTCAACCCGCAACCTGTACAACACATTCCCAACCGATGATTATCAACTATAAAACAATGTGTTGCATAGTGAAATCAATTTTTTTGAAACCGCTGGAAACTTTCAACCTGCAACTTTCAACCTGCAACCCGCAACTTACATGTTTAAACGCTTGATATTCACTGTTCTTTTTAGTTGATTTGTCTATATAAACAAATCATCAAATGAAACGAATACCAATTTTATTCCTGGCAGGATTATTTCTGCTCACTGCCTGCGATCAGAAAGGAAAAGTCCCCATGTCGCAATCCAATTTTATGATGAGATTAAAAAGGTCTCAGGATACGGTTACGCTGTTTAGCCGTCAAAAAGAAATTCAAACCCGCATCATTACCAATATGGGTAAGTATGTGGCCAATAACTTAAATTTTACCGGCTGGAGCTTCTCTGTAGAAAACATTAACGGACAAACACTCGATCTAAAAGTACCTGCTCCCAAAGACACTACCGGTTACAATACCAAATTTGTGTTGTTCATTCCACAGGACGATGCAAAAATAAAAGAGGAAACAGCAAAGCTAAAGGTTGGCGATCTGATAAAGGTAGACGGGGAAATCGCAATGAAAACAGCCGAGGGAAAAATATCGATGACTGATTATTTCACTTCCGACTCTGCTAAATTTATTAAAATAATTCCTACGCAGATTAAATAAGAAAATAAAAGGCATAAAAAAAGCGGCTCAAAAGAGCCGCTTTTTTTATAATCCTCTAAGCCATTCGATCACTTCATCGCGGGTTTTCCCGGTCTTGCTCTGAAGGCGTCCGTAAAGTTCATCATCCTTGCCTTCTTCATATGTTAAGTCATCGTCTGTAAGATCTCCGTACGCTTGTTTTACTTTTCCTTTAAGCTTATTCCAGCTTCCTTTTAATTCTAATTTGTCCATAACAGATCTGTTTAGTTTAAAAGATCAACAGGCCGTACTTCAAATTGTTTGATTTTACACCTGCAATGCACCTTCTTTAATCTCTTCTATTACCCCCGGATCAAGCAGCGTACTGGTATCCCCGAGATTAGAAGTATCCCCCTCCGCAATCTTCCGTAAAATCCTGCGCATGATCTTGCCTGAACGCGTCTTTGGCAGCCCTCCAACAAACTGTATTTTATCCGGCTTGGCAATAGCCCCGATTAAACGCGTTACCGTTTTAAGAATATCCTTCTTCACCAGGTCAGCCTCATTATGTAAAGAAGAACCCAGGATAACATACGCATAGATCCCCTGCCCTTTAATAGAATGAGGATACCCAACCACTGCACTTTCAACTACATCGGCATGCATATTAATAGCGTTTTCAACTTCCGCCGTACCGATACGATGCCCCGAAACATTCAGCACATCATCTACCCGGCCCGTAATACGGTAATAACCATCGTCATCACGTAAACATCCGTCGCCTGTAAAGTACATTCCGGGATAGGCCGAAAAATAAGTTTGCCTGCAGCGTTCGTGGTCTCCATAGGTAGTACGTAACATTCCCGGCCAGGGAAATTTGATACAGAGATTGCCGCTTACCCCGTTGCCCTCTATTTCCTTCCCGTTTTCATCCACCAGACAGGGTTGAACTCCGGGTAAAGGCAAAGTGGCATAACCTGGTTTCGTAGGAGTGATCCCTGCAATAGGGGAGATCATCAATCCTCCTGTTTCTGTTTGCCACCAGGTATCCGCAATAGGGCAGTTTCCCTTGCCTATTTTCTCGTGGAACCAATGCCAGGCTTCCTCGTTGATAGGCTCCCCGACAGATCCCAGTTTTCTTAAAGAGCTCAGGTCCCTTCCCTCCGTTGGCTCTTCTCCAAAGCTCATCAATGACCGGATTGCGGTCGGGGCGGTATACAAAATATTCACCTTAAACTTTTCAGTGATCTGCCATAAGCGGTCGGGGCCGGGCCATGTTGGCACCCCCTCAAACATCAGGGTGGTTGCCCCCTGCGAAAGAGGCCCGTAAACAATGTAACTATGCCCGGTAATCCACCCGATATCCGCTGTACAGAAATAGACTTCATCCGGTTCATACTGAAATACATTGGCAAAAGTGTATCCGGTATAAACCATATATCCCCCGCAGGTATGAACCACACCTTTAGGTTTACCCGTCGACCCCGAAGTATAGAGAATAAATAACACATCCTCCGCATCCGTTTCCGTCGCCGGGAAATCCGGATTACCCTGCGTTTCCACCTTTTTGATCTCATCCTCCCACCACACGTCACGTCCCTTTATCATGGATACCGCTGTCCGGCTTCTTGTAAGCACAATTACCCTGTTTACGCTTCGGCATTGAACAAGGGCATCGTCAATTACCTCCTTTAATGGAATATCTTTTGCTCCCCGGAAACCGCCGTCAGCAGTGATCACCACAGAACACTGGGCATCATTAATCCTGTCGGCGATAGACTGCGCTGAAAACCCTCCGAATATCACTGAATGAATGGCCCCTATCCTTGCGCAGGCCAGTACAGCAATAGCAAGTTCCGGAACCATAGGCAAATAAAGACATACCCGGTCTCCTTTTTTCACCCCATTATTTTTAAGCACATTGCAGAACTGGCAGACCTTATCATATAACTGTTTGTAAGTTAATATACGATGAGCCTCTTCAGGGTCATTAGATTCCCAGATAATTGCCGGTGTATCCCCGTTCTTTTCAAGATGGCGGTCAAGGCAATTTTCAGTAATGTTCAATTTGGCTCCTTCAAACCATTTAATTTCCGGATCTCTGAAATTCCAGCTTAGCACCTTATCCCATTTTTTACGCCAGTGAAAGTTTTCAGCAATCTCAGCCCAGAAATTTTCCGGCTCTGCTACACTGTAATCGTATACTTCCCTGTAGTTATCAAATGAAGAAATCTTTAAATCCATAATTCTGTTTAGTATTGTTATTGTGTGGATAATCCGTTTACTTAATTCCTGGTAAGTTGTAAGTATTAAGTTATACGTACTAAGTTATGCGTTGTGAGCGAAAGCCACAGGCCCCCGTAAATAAAGCGAATTTTTTTAAGCTCTCCATAACCCAATTATTACATTTGTTTTCTATTGCCAGTTAACTATAAACTGTAAAACGCATTCTCAACTCAATGATTATCAGCTATAAAAATGTGTTATATATTTAAATCAATTTTTATTAAATCGCTGAAAACCTTTTCTGAACTTTCAACTTTCAACTTTCAACTTTCAACTTTCAACTTTCAACTTTCAACTTTCAACTTTCAACTTTCAACTTACCGCTCCCATATTCCCCTTTCATCCCATAAAAGCCAAATAATATAAATCCAATGATAATTGGAATAAAAATCGCCACAATTACAATCCAGAAAACATAGTCTTCGGTGGTAGCAGAGGTTGAAGTTAACGTAATGGCTGCTTTATAAGTAAGAACAGCGGCAAGCAGTATACCACCCAGCAGCCATATAATTCCGAGATATTTTCTAAGAGCATTCATTCTGTTATCTGTTAAGAGTTTGATCAGTTGTCTTATTGATATATACTAACCCGATGATCAGGCATAACGCAGCAACCCCAATCGGATACCATAAGCCATCAAAAGGAGTAGCCCCCGGAAGGGAGGTCAGGCTGATAGCAATAAAAGGCGTCAATCCTCCAAAAACCCCGTTACCGATATGATAGGGAAGCGACATGGAAGTGTAACGTATATTTGTAGGAAATAGTTCAACAAGGAAAGCCGCAATAGGCCCGTAAACCATAGTAACAAAAAGCACCTGAACGGCTACCAGTAATACCAGCATCCAGAAGGATCCTACAGGAAGCACAACCTCTTTTTTTATTTCAGCAGACACCTCTTTTCCTCCTGCCGTATTCTGAGCCTGAGTGGAGATTTCTCTCAAAATCGTCCCGTCAGTATACCTGTTATCTGTAGTTTTAACAATCCGGGCAGACGCCTTAGCGTTCCCCATAGTGGTCTCCGTTTTATATGTCTTCGCTTCAGGCATTTCTGTTTTCAAGCTAAAATCAGAAAGCTTATACATCTGTTTATAAATAGGCCTGTACAGGATAATCCCAAGGAACATTCCGGCCAGCATAATATTCCTCCGCCCTATTTTATCAGACCATCCGCCGAAAACAACAAAGAAAGGAGTTGCAATCAGCAAAGCCAGGGCGATGATATAATTTGATTGAACAAACTCCACATTCATAATTTTCTGAATGAACGAAAGAGCATAGAACTGCCCTGTATACCAGATCACTCCCTGTCCGGCCGTTGCGCCAAACAAGGCCAGTAATACCATCTTCAGGTTCTCTTTTTTGCCGAACGATTCTTTCAGCGGATTCTTCACAATTTTTCCTTCCGCCCTGATCTTTGCAAATAAAGGAGACTCATGCATCTTCATGCGAATGATGATAGAAACCACTACCAATACAGCCGAAAGCAGAAAAGGGATTCGCCAGCCCCAGTGATTAAAAGAATCAATTCCTACTGTATACCGGCAAAGAAGAATGATGCCCAGTGAGAGGAACAATCCCAAAGTAGCGGTAGTCTGTATAAAACTGGTATAAAACCCTCTGCGGTTAGCAGGAGCATGTTCAGCAACGTAAGTAGCAGCACCACCGTATTCACCGCCCAGCGCCAGTCCCTGAACCAGGCGCAGCAGCAGCACCAGAACCGGCGCGGCATACCCGATCACATCATATCCCGGAATCAGGCCAATGGCAAACGTAGAACCGCCCATCAGCACCAGGGTCAGCAAAAAAGTATATTTCCTCCCGATCATGTCGCCCAGCCGGCCAAATACCAAAGCCCCGAATGGCCGCACAATAAAACCCGCCGCAAACGTAGCCAGCGTAGAAAGGAAAGCCGCCGTTGGATTCCCATGAGGGAAAAACTGCGAAGAAAGAATAGTGGCCAGACTTCCGAAAATATAGAAGTCATACCACTCAATAAGAGTCCCAACCGATGAAGCCGTTATTACGCTCCACAAGTTGTCTTTACCTGCTGCCCCGGCAGGATTTTCAACATGATTCATACGACGCAATTAGTTAGTAATAGTTTATGCGGCTTTAAATTAGAAATATTTTTACTACTTCTCTAAAAAACATAAAATTTACTTAAAAAGAATTACCCCGTCGCCCTGCTGAGGTCCTGAGTGCACCTTTACTTTTAATACCATAAACGGCCAGAAAGCCTGTCGGAATAGTGCATACCCGCGTCATTTTATATTCCATTTTCAATTTATTATCAGTGGATAGTAGTCAAGCAATGGTGCAGATTGTGCTTAATAACTCAGTTCATATTATTTAGTCAATTTCTGATAGTTCTTTTCTCAGATAGTTTTAACAGTTCATTTTTGTTCTATAGTTCAGGCCGGAGCTGGCATGGGGTTGGCATTTTTGTAGGAACAGGTATTTTAGGAACAGGTATTTTAGGAACAGGTATTTTAGGAACAGGTATTTTATGCTTTTTAATTGTTTATCAGGTTCTCAAACTTCTTACTATGGGTAAATCTGATAAAAGTACTAAATTTAAAAAATGAAAAAACTAAAATTATCAGAATTGAACTTCGAGGAAATCTTATCCCATAAAGAATTAAAGGAAATCGTCGGTGGAACTTCCGGTTCGGTTCGGGACCTGGTTCGGTTCGGGGTTCGGGTTCGGTTCGGGGTTCCGGGACCGGGTACCCTAAGATAGATGCTTGTCTCGGTAAGAACCAGGGTGATGAATGTTATTTTATTTATCAAGGGACCGTCTACCCTGGAACTTGTCAACCCGAACATATTGCCGGCAGTCGTCTCTATTGTTCTGACTTAAGATAATTAACCAATAATCAAGCAGACCTTGGAGAAAGGTCTGCTTAATTCAAGTCAAGATATTATGACTAAAATATTAAAATTACATCTCTTATGCATCTTTTGCCTTTTATTCTTGTTATCATTTAACCAGTCTGCTGATACGGTAACGGATACATCTGCTATTGTAGCAGGTACAGCTAAAATAACTGGAAGAATAGCAACTCCGAATGGCCCAAACACGGACAGTATTTTTGTAAGTATGAATGTTTTACATCCTATTTCGGGAGAGACAGTTAAACATAAAGTGTTCGTTGACAGATCAGGAAAGTTCTCTCTTGATATTGATGTGGAAACCGATACTTCTTTTATTGGTTTGTATTCCAGTGTAAATCCATATAAGGCCCTTATGGTTAAATTGATAAATGGTGGTGTTACCAGCATCGATATTGCCTATAATTCAGATCTTGATATCAAAAATATTGAGGTTACGCCTGCTATGAATCAAAATGATATGAGCCAGAGCATTGAGGTAGTAGGTAAAATGATTGAATACAGGTCGGATAGAGCACCTGAACGGCTGTATGATAAAAGTACGGATGAGTTTCTGAATCATGCTAAAACTGTTGTATCTAAAAGATTAGCGATCTTTTTAAATAATGATACATTGCTATCCAAAGAGTTTAAAGGAGTTCTGTCTAAAGAATTTCGTTTATCCATGTATGCTGCACATGTCTTCGATTATCAAGGTGAAATGATGCTAAATTATCGTAGCACAAATAAGGATAAAAGCAAAAAACCTGAAATCCAAAAGATTGACAGATCGTATTTTCATTTTTTGAAAGATTTCAATCTCAACGATCCACAATATCTGCGAATTTTCGCATTCCATGATCTTCAGAACGCAATTTTTCAAAATGAAATTTTAGGGCTCCCTGTGATCGGAGAAAGCGATATCCCCTCCTGGTTGGCAAGCGTGAAAGTTATTTTATCTGATTTAGTCGGATTCGGTGATGGCCCGTACTATGATATTTTAGCGGCTAATGCCTTTGCCCGACAGCTAAATGAAGAAGTAAAGCCGCTAACCGAAAAGCAAAAAAAGAATATAGTATATTATTGGAAAAATGGAGAAATTGCAAAAATACTATTTCGAAAAAACCAGCAGGTTGTTGAATTAGACAAAGTAAAATCACCTGCTATTGTAAATGACATCCCGACAGTTCCGAACGCTAAAGTAATAGAGACAATTGTCTCTAAATATAAAAACAAGGTCGTTTTTATTGACCTTTGGGCAACATGGTGTGCTCCTTGCCTTGAGGCAATGAAGCAATTCAGAAGTGCAAAAGGCGATTTTCGGGATAAGGATGTTGTATTTGTGTATATCACAAACGGGTCTTCACCCCGAAAGCTATGGGGAGAAAAAATAAAAGGAATAGGCGGCGAACATTATTATCTGACAGACGCTCAGTGGAATTACATGATGGACCATTTCGGGTTCGAGGGTATTCCGTCGTATCTATTATATAATAAAGAAGACATACTCATTAATAAATTTACAGCCTTTCCTGGAAATGACGCAGTGAAGGAGATGATTAACGGCCTGTTAAAATGAGCAATCCCAATTTGTTATCTCCTAATTGAAGTAGCATGATGTTTAATTCTTATATTAATAGATTATGTACTATTTCCGAAGGCTGCTATATGCATCAAAATGCCGCTTAAAAAAAATTCAACAACGAATACACATGAAAAGATTCCTGTTTTCGCAACTAATTTAAAATCAAGAATTGACCGCTTTAAAAGTATTAATTCAGAATTTCTCAATCATGAGGGTTTTCAACTGGAAATTGCCGGGGCAATTGAGGATTCAAATGGAGCATATGGCTTATGGAAAACTATCTATACTATTATCAATGATGCAGACAAACGCGGAGATAAATTTGTTCGAATCTGCGAGGATGATCATATTTAAAATTTATCCGAATTTATTCCAAATACTGTACTTTCCGGGAATGTCAAAACCGGTCTTTTCTATATTGACAGTTTAATTTTTTATGTTTACACGCTGATTCTCTCACAGATAGGTTGGGCATGGGATTTTTTTTTGCTAAATTGCATAAAATATTCCTGTACCATGAAACGTATTGAACTTGACACGGGTTCGATCATAAAAAATCGTTATTTTGCAGAGCGGCCTGTGCATGAACTGGTGTCACTGGTAAAGACGCGGCTTAATGATACCATAGCGTTCGCAGATGGTGCATTATCTGTATATTATAACAACGGCAAAAAGAAGTTTGTTGCCGCCTTTGTACATACAGGCCATACCCGCTACCGGTATACAGAAAACTGCCCGGAAGTCAGCGACAGGCTGATCGGCGACACTTTAACTTTTCTGCAGCAACGAATTTCCGGTGCCGGCCAGACATCTTTGAGCGGGCTGCCGGGCAAACCCCAAAAATATGAAGAGGCGAATACAGCCAGGCCTGTACCTTTATCTCCGGTTAAAACAGGTGTACCAGAAATAGCAGGTCCAATCAAAGCAAATACGCTGGTTTGGGTACGGATAAACACAAGCAAGCGGTTAGCTCTTGTGGTTAGCGGCAGGGCGCATGCCGTTGTTGTTCGCATGTATCTTAAAGATGGCAATAAATTTTCATTCTATCCTGAAACCGTTGCCTTACGGCTGGTACAACGTGCGGAGCTAAGCAACGAAGAAATTCAGCAAATTGCCTGCGGCAAACATATCCTCACTAAAAACAAAGCGCTGCAACTGGTCGCTGTCAATTTTGTATTCACCGATGTGGAAAAGCGTAAAGAACGGCGGGTCTATTATTGTACCCGGTGCAGGGCATTTCATACTACCTCCATGCGCTGTCTGCCCAAGGCAATCCGGGATAAACTCCGGTTGCATCCTTTCCCTGCTTACCTCGAAAGAACAGGCAAAAGCAACAGGGACTCAGAAACAATACATCATTGGTTACGTGACGATATCGGTCTGAAGATCGGTCAAAAGATGTTCGTTAAAACACTGTATGAATTTGAACCTGATTACTATCGGGCAATGCATATCCTGCTGAGCACCCCTGCCAAATATGTTGAGTTCGTGTTATACGAATTCTTTCATTATAAAAACGCCCACAATGAACAGCTCCTGGAGCTATAATAAGCGGTCCGCTGCCCGGGAGCCATCCAAAGGATATCGCGGATATGCGCCACATAAGACTAAGAAATCAAAAAACAGAGCAACCAGAGCTTGACAAATAAACCGGCTACAAACCAGGTTCAATTCCCCTGTACTCCCCAATATAATAACTCGGCGAATTATCGCCATTAGCCGAAGTAAAGAAAATAAAGAAGTGCAAAATTTGTCCCTGGCACACTTTCGGAACAGAAAGGGTTACACGTCCATCCCGCCTCTCACATATCTTAGTAACATGTTTCTCCACAGCCGGGCAATACATCACAATATTTACCAGATCGTCTCCCGAGATCATTGGAGAGGTAACCAGCGGCGACCACGAAATCACAAATTCACCCTCTGCCCCGTTATCAATCTTTATGCCGGCAGCCCTTGGGAGGCTTCCCCGGCTTAATTGCACATTTTTAAAATCAATTTCAAAACCTGCTTCGTTTTGTTTAACCGCATACAGAAGATTATAGCTCATTGCAATGTTATAAGCTGTTTTCTTCCGCGTATCTTCCCTGCTGAAACCTCTTTCCAGGACCGGAATAAGCGGCGACAGAAAGGCTACCATCATTCTCCATTTATCCTGCTGGGCCAGTTGGGCAGGCGAATCGCGTTTAAAACGATCGGGAAGGCTTTTCATGTAGTTGATTTTCCGCCAGTTGCTTCCTATAACTGTCCCAACTTTCCCAGAGAAACTCCCGGTTATTCCGCCACCATATTTTGCCATATCTAAAGTTTATTTAATTGATAATTTCTGAGCATGGTATTTCCCTTATAGCCGGGCAAAGGCGTTGGCTCTGAATTTCCGGTGGGTGTATCTTTCCCGGCGCGGCCCTGCCAGAACTGGTATGCTCCAACAAGCTCTACAGGATTAAGCCGTTCGCCATTTATACTCCGTCGACCGTTTATAACGTCCTCAATATAATACCCAAGCGACATAAATGTCAGCAGAGCGCATCCATCAGGAATGGTATGATCGAAATACCAATCAGTGGCAGTCGTTTCCTTCGTTTGCAGATCAGCCTCCCGTTGCTCCAGTAACTGATAATACTCCTCCCTGAAATTGAAAATAAAAAGAGTTACCCGGATACTGCAGCCGATATTCAGGGCTGATTTCGGGGAAACCACGTCGCGCTTGAGCGATAAAGGCGGCAATTTTACATTCAGCCCGCCGCTTTCGTCCAGCCGGAGGGATGGCCTTACCTTAAGCATATTGCCAAGCGGCGAAAAATCGTTAAACTGAAACCCAACGAGGTAATCAAGATCGCCGTCGTGAAAGTCGCGCTCATTTATTATCGCGCTTTCACTGCCACGGATTGCTTTACTAACTGCCCGGTTCATCCGGTTTCCCATCTGGCCGTCGCGCCAGTTAAAAACTCCGGAAATTACATCGCGAAGGGTGCGGGCGGTATTACTGATGAGCCCGAATTCAATACTGCTTTTTTGGCTTGGAACACTCTGATTAAGATCAGAGGACCGGGTTTGGGCTATATTTTTTCCATATGCAACCCGGTAAATAATATTACCGAGGGGGCCGCTCAGGTTTCCATTTTTGTCAACAATGGCCATATCAATGCTTTTTGGTTATATAAAAATAAAACATGCAGCCGGTATTGAAAAATGACGCCGGTCAAAAAAAATACTGAAAGATATCATAAAAAGCCGCCTCCAAACAGGGACAAACTAAAGATACTGCAAAAGAAGATCTGTACATGTACCTAGCATGCCACAGGGATAAGCCTACCATGACCCTACCTTTTTCATGAAAAAGGTAGGGTCATGGTAGGCTTATGGTACCCTCATCCCTGCCACATCTACAGAATTTCTACAGGCTTGCTCCCGGTTTGCTACAGATCGTTTAGAATTCTGTATGGGTCCGTCTGACACAGGGTTTCCCCGGGGATTGTTTCCCTGGTTCCATGAAGACGACCCTCACAGGCCTTCTTAAAGATTTTTCACACTGGCACTTTAATGTTTTCATTGACGGATCCGGCTTTCCAAAACTTAATTCGATTGGCGTCCCCAAGTCAGGAAAGGTGCAGGCATACGGGTGCAGGCATACGAGCGAAGGCATAAGAGCTCCTGTATCTAACATAGAGAACTTTCGCACTTATAACAGAAGTTTCTGCTCCTCAATAACACTTAAATAGCAACCGCCGCTTCAGACATGCAATTATTCCCCAAATAAATTAAACCAAAAACCTTGCGGTTTTAATTTATTCTTCTGATATTTGCAAACTCTTTAAGAGACTGATTTTTACAAAAAGATACACAACATAGTCATGTCGAGAATTTGTGATTTAACAGGAAAAATGCCGATGAATGGCCATAACGTTTCTAACTCGAACGTAAAGACCAAGCGCAAATTTTATCCTAACCTGCAGGTAAAGAAATTTTACATCCCTGAAGAAGGCCGCTGGATTACGCTGAAAGTTTCAACTTCAGCAATCAAAACCATTAACAAGAACGGAATCAGCGCCGTAATCAGTAAGTTCCTTAAAAAAGGATACATTTAATCAACGTTTAAAAGAAAGAAAATGGCTAAGAAAGGTAACAGGGTTCAGGTAATTCTGGAATGTACTGAGCAAAAAGAAAGCGGCGTACCTGGGATGTCCCGTTATATCACTAATAAGAATAAAAAGAACACTACCGAGCGTTTGGAACTGAAGAAATTCAATCCTTTCCTGAAGAAAGTAACTGTTCATAAAGAGATTAAATAATCGGGGCTATACCTAATAAAAAACAAAAGAGATGGCAAAGAAAGTAGTTGCAACCCTCAAGACCGGTAAGGGTAAAGAATATTCTAAGGTAATTACCATGGTAAGATCTGCTAAAACCGGCGCTTACACTTTTAGAGAAATTATTGCACATAACGACCACGTTAAAGACGCAATTAC
>JAATFW010000268.1 GCA_015654985.1 Sphingobacteriales bacterium
AGGGTTAATGTTCTCAAGATCAATCTTTAATTCGTTCAAGTTATCCTTTTTTTAAGTTTCCTGATTTATTTGCAATTAAAATTTAATATTTGCAGGTTACAATGTAACACAAGAATAACAATAAATATTCACATTTTAATGGCTGTAATTACTTTAACAACCGATCTCGGTTACAAAGATTTTTACCAGGCTGCCCTTAAAGGAAGCATTCTGAGTATGATGCCGCAGGTGAACATTGTTGATATTACTCATAATATTTCTGCGTTTAACATTCCTCAGGCTGCTTTCGTTTTAAAAAACGCTTTTCATTATTTTCCAAAAGGGACCGTGCACCTGATTGGTATTGATTCTGTATATAATAAGAATACCCGTTATCTTGCTGTAAAATACCGCGATCATTATTTTGTGGGTTCAGACAATGGTATTTTCTCTTTAATGTTTGAAGAAAGACCTTCAGAAATTGTAGAACTAAATATCCTGCAGGATTTAAAATTTCTTCATTTTCCACTTACTGATATTTTTGCCAAAGCATCCTGCCATCTTGCTGCCGGAGGCAGTACGGCTGATATAGGGATCGCTGTAAGTGAACTGGAAGAAAAAGTAAACCTGCAGCCGGTTATAGAGAAGGATATGATCAGGGGAAGTGTTACTTACATTGATTCCTTCCAGAACGTAATTACTAATATATCTAAAGAACTTTTCAGCCACGTTCAGCAAAACAGAGCTTTTACCCTTTATTTCAGAAGAAATGAAACTATTACGCATCTGAGCTGGCATTATAATGAAGTTCCTGAAGGCGAAAAGCTTTGTCTTTTCGGTATTAGTAACTATCTTGAGATAGCTATAAATAAAGGCAACGCCGGCGGATTGCTTGGCCTGCATTTAGGTGATATTGTAAGAGTAGAATTTCATTCATGATTACACGAATTGTTAAAATGACCTTCCGCCCCGAAAAAAGCGAGGAGTTCCTGCATATTTTTTATGAAACCCAGCGTGTTATTATACACCAGTTTGAGGGTTGCGAAAAACTCGACCTGTTAAGAGACAGTAAAAATCCCGACCAGTACTTTACGCTAAGTTATTGGCGTACGGAAGAGGACCTGGAGAAGTACCGGGATTCTGAATATTTCAAAACAACCTGGCCTTCTGTAAGATCCCTGTTTTCCGAAAGAGCGCAGGCATGGACGCTCTTACCGCAGTAACGGTTAATTTTCGTCGTTGATCTTAAAAATTGTTGCAATGCCAATCCGAAACCCATAGTCCTGCCTGGTACTATTGGTAAAGGATGTAGCAGCTTCGATCCTGAATATTCTGAAGACGTTATCCAGCGAATATCCAAATTCATAATAATTCGGCGATTTACTCGTCCGGAGGTAATTAAAGAATATATTTTCCTTAATACCCGTATATCTTATTTCCGGAATGCGTGTTAAGAGAAATTTCCGGAACTGGTAATGGGTATGTCCGGAGAAATAATTATTTCTGGTACTGTAATAATAATAATCTAATAATCTGAAGGATCCTGCGGGCTTTAAGCCGGAGAATATGGTTTGATTTCCATCAAAGTGCTTGTAATCCATAAAGTAAAGCTTATTATTATTCAAAAAGCTGCCACCCCTTAACTCAAACTGAAGTTGCCCTCCTGCTCCAATGGTAAATTCATGATTGATACCCAGTTCAAGCAGGTCGTAATCTACGTCACTTCCCAATATCCCGCTAATACCTTTACGGTAGTTTATCAAAAGCTCAGGAGAGCGGTCTGTTAAGGGTATCAAACGACCATTATATGTGCGGTAAGCCGCAACAGGACGATAGCTTATTCCTGCTTCAAAAGTCACAGCTTCATGAACAGGGAAACTACTGTTGGGTAATTCTATATTTAAAGGATCATTAGGTTCGTATACACGCGATTTATTGAAAAAACTATATTCTGTTTGATTGGATAATCTGCTTCTCTGTGCCCATTCCAAACTCCCGCTGAAACGAAGGAAAGCCGAAGGTTTGTACTCAAACGCTCCTCTTCCATACACCTGTTCGAAGGAATTCAGATAGTTTTTATGATACAACAACGCACTGAAGGAGTTAATAAGAGGATGAATGGGATTATCCGCATTAAATTGCTGCACAAACTTTCCTCCTTCAACTGCAAAATTCAGAAAATGCTGGTCCTTTCTTATAGTATGGGCAAGGCGGGCTTTAGCATAAAAATCATCGCTGGTAAATCCATAACGCAAAGTTGGAGAAAACTCTGTTTTTCTTCTCAGGCTGTCGTAGCTGTATGTAACCCGGCCGCTTAAATTAACGTTAAAACCCTCCGTTGCATTAAAATAAACCTGTGTAAAAGTAGGATTGATGGTAATTCTTGTACGTGGTGTAACAGAATAAACACCTCCTCTGATCAGATCTGCAGGATTAAAATGCCTTTGTTTTATTACTTTCAAGCTGTCTTTTCCGGTCAGTTTAGCCGACTGGACCCGGGCTAATGAGTCGTCTCTTTTATAACCGCTCTGTTCCTTTTGAGTAAGGGGGACCGAGCGTATTTCCGACCAGTACGAAGAATCACGTTTCGTTGCTATACTGTCTGTCCGGAAAGTTCTTTCAGCAATTATTTCGGGATGCCGCTGTTCTTTAATCGATTGTTTTTCATATTCGTCCATCATTTTATTAAACCGCTTGCGGCTGATTTTCGGGTTTTCTTTCAGCGATTTTACTGCGGTTTTCCCTCCCTGCGATCTGTTGTGATCTTTTTCCTCCGGGGCCTCTTCTATCTTCCCGTCAATAATCTCAGTTTTACTGATCAGATCCTTATTAAGATCCACTTTATAATCCCTGCAGGAAGCCAGATAGTTATACTCTCCTGCAAAACCGAGTACGTTACCCGCAAACCTATACCGGTGGGTAACCGGCATCCAGAGATCGTCTGCTACTTCTTCATAATTCTGCCTGACACTTACAGGAAATCCCATCATGGTCGTTTTCAGATCAAGACTATGGATGGCCCATTCATCTTCTATCAAAAAGAGCGTCCCTTCAAAAACATTGTCGCCTTTCGACCTTGGAATTACCCGGATCTTATTTACTTCATGCTTCCCTTCGCTAAAACTTCCTTCATAAATAAATTTATACCATTTAAACGCTGAACCCGATAGAGGAGAAATCAGACCGGCGATCTTATCTTTATAAAAGCTCTGATTAATAAACATGGATGGTGAAACCGGGCTGTTATTTTCTCCTTTGGTACGAATGGCAATTACCTTTTCATCTGTCTTATCCGGCTGTCTGAACTTAATCTGACTAACCGACTCTGTGGTATAAGCCTCATTGACATTCAGGCCTTCTTTTTTCAGCTTGTTTTTTAAAAAGAAAGGCGCTTTTGTAAGTTCCCCGGTACCTTTAACGTAAACTTTAACCTCATAACTGTTGTATTGAAGCAGATGGAACTTTCTTTTAGCAATAGCTTTACGCATGATGGTATACGCAAAATCTTCTTTTCTCCCTTTGCCTACCTGTACTTCCTTCAGTAAATAGCCCTGGCCTGAAAGTATAAAATCTTTCTCAAGCCAGCCGCCTTTTATCTCAACCTGTGTTTCTTCGGCTTTGTACCCAATATTCTGCACCCTTACAGTATAAATACCTGAAGGAAGTTTCAGTTCATATCTGCCATCTGCATTAGTAGTTGTGCCGGTTTTAAGGTTTGTAATAAAAACAGAAGCAAATGGAAGTAACCCGTTATCTGTACTTTTAATAACTCCCCGGATCCCCTGGGCACGCAGGCATAACTGAAAACCGGAAAGCAGGATAAGAAGGCAGATAAATTTCAGGAAATTAACTTTCATGATACAGAAAAGACGTTAATAATAAAACCGGCATAATATAAGCAAAGCAGTTCTCACATTTATTTTTTTAACACTTTTTAAGAAGGCTTTCCCTATTGTCATATCAGAGGCCCTTTGTTGCTATTCTTTATTGTCTTAATCTGCATTAAGAGCGGGTAGTATCAGAGCAGTTAAATTTGTCAAACAATAAAAAAACATTTAAAGCATAATTACAAATAATTTGTTAACCCATAAAAAAATACAATGGCAACTAAATGGAAAATTGACCCAACTCACAGCGAAGTTCAGTTTAAAGTAAAACATCTGATGATCACCACGGTTACAGGTTCTTTTAAAGAGTTTGACCTTGAAGTAGAAACAGAAGGGGACGATTTTACTACCGCTTCTAAAATTGAGTTCACCGCTGACATCAACTCGAT
>JAATFW010000120.1 GCA_015654985.1 Sphingobacteriales bacterium
GTTGCAGGGCTGGCGTCGGGGGTTGTATATTATGAGTTGCAGGTTGTGAGTTGCGGGTTGCGGGACTGGCATCGGGCTGGTAAATTCATTTCTTTGAATAAACCCGAATCGTTTACCGTTTTCCGGCTTCCTGTTTTTTAATAGTTCCAAATTCTTTTCCAAACTCTGATTTTTTGGTGCGCATTCTCTTATTTCAAGACTCTGATTTCAAGCCACTTATTTCAAGACTCTGATTTCCGGTCCCGGATTTCTGGCCTCTGTTTCCGGCAGCTTATCCGGGGCCTATTACAAAGTGATACACTCCTGATCCTACTCCTTCAATTACTCTCCCATTAGCATATCCTGAAATTTTATATAGCTTCCCGTTGCTGATCTTTACTCCCCCTTCGGTAACTGTCGCCGACTGATCACCGGGTAAATAAATGTTGGCCGTGGTATTTGCAGGGATTTCTACCGTCAGTTCAAAAGTATTTTTACTTTTTTTCCAGTGGCTGCTGATCAAACCATAGGGAGAATTAAAATCAGCTCCGGCAGAGCTGAGGTCTCCTACAGGTTCCGGGCGAATATCAATAACTTTAAAGGCAACCGCCTGCTCGTTACACCTGATGCCTGCAAGACCGCTGTAAAACCATTCCATTATATGCCCCAGCATAAGATGGTTATTCGATACAGCCCTTGATGCCTGCCATGATTCTGTAAGTGCCGTTGCCCCATGGACAAGCTGGTAACCATAACCGGGTACGTCGGAATGACTGTTCATATCATAAATAACATCCGACAGCCCTTCGTTACTCAAAACCTTGAGAAGATAACGGTAACCTATGTCGCCTGCCGTGAGGCTGTTGTTCCGCGAGCGTATATCTTTAACAATATTGGCTACTACCGCGGCCCTATCCTGCGGCTCAACGAGCCCCATGTATACTGCCATTGCATTAGCCGCCTGGCTGCCCGTACCATATTGTTTGGTTTCATTATTAAAGAAGGTCTTATTGAACGACTTCTTTACTTCGCCGGCAAGCAAATCATATTTTTTAACATCATCAGGCTTGTTAAGCAGTTTAGCAATATGACTGAGGATGGTAAGATCATAATAGTATATGGCTGTGCCCGTAACCCCTTTAGGGGTCAATTGTGAAAAACCCGGCCTGTCGGGACCAAGATCATACCAGTCGCCCAGGCCCTGATACAGTATATTATCTTTAGCTACCTTTTTCAGATAGTCAATGTAGCGCTGCATCATGGGGTAGCTTTGCTCAAGCACCTGCTTATCGCCATACCACTGGTAAAGATACCAGGGCATAATAATTCCGTTACTTCCCCATTCAGGTGAATCACGAAACCCTCCGCTAAAAACCGTATATTCAGGAGCAATCTCAGGAATGAGGCCTTCCGGGGTCTGGGCCACCTGCATATCTTTCACAACCTTTCGCGACAGGCCCGCAATATCGTACTGAAAATGCATAGAGCTGCCCATCAGGTGCGCTTCTTCCAGCCATCCCAGCTTTTCACGGTGCGGACAATCGGTAAATACGCTGGCCATATTGCTTTTGACAGCCCAGTCGATCAGCTTTTCTGTTTTATTAAAAAGGTCGCTTGAACTTGAAAACTCCCCGATCCTTGCAGCCGAATTCCGTGTATGAAGGCCCGTCAGTTCAGCAACTACAGGGGCATTGGAAATATTTGTATTTCCTGCGGGAACAGCACCGTCTATCTGAACATACCTGAACCCGTAATAAGAAAACCGGGGCTGCCATGTTTCCGTCCCCGTACCCTTCAAAATATAAATAAAGTTATAAGGACTGCCCGTAGCTTTCTGTGTAACCAGTCCGTTTTCATCGATCAGCTCTCCCGGGGTTAATTTCACGGTGTCGCCCCTGTTTCCCTTTACTGCGATCTTTACAATTCCCGAAGCATTCTGCCCCAGATCGTACACCCAGCTTCCCGGCCTGGGCTGCGTAATCTTAACCGGGGTAAAGTTTTCAAAGATCTTAAGGGGCGGAGCCATTTGCGACTGTAATTCAGGAGGCCCGTCAACAGGCAATGCATTTTTCCAGGTACTGTTTTCTTTAAATCCGGGAGAATCCCAACCCGGCTGTTCCAGTCCGGCGTTATAATCCTCTCCCCCATAAATGCTTGAAAATGTAACTGGCCCCGGAGCCGTCCTCCATGATGGATCGCTGATAATATTTTCTGTCGTGCCATCCCGGTATTCAATCGCCAGCCTCCCGATCATTTTAGGATATCCGAATGAATTGAGCAGCTTTTTATATCTTTCTTTAGGGATATGAAGAAAGCCATTGCCCAGCATGATTCCAAGGGCATTGGCGCCCGGCTTTAAAAGATTGGTAAGGTCGAAAGTAACATACAGGGCATGATCCTCATAATCTGTCCATCCCGGATCAAGAAAATGATCGCCAACTTTTTTACCGTTAAGGCTTATTTCGAACTGCCCCAGCCCTGAAATATACATCACCGCACGTTTAACAGGCTTATTGACGGCAAATTCCTTTCTCAGCAGGGGCAAAACATTTCGCGGTTTGGGCTGATTGGGATTATCCTTATTCCTGCTTTCCGGCAAAACACGTTCGTTAACGGGAAGATCTTCATAGGCGATCCAGCGCGCACCCTTCCAGTCGGCAGGAGTCAGCAAACCCATCTGCCATAAAGCAGGATTGCTCCAGGCGGATACATGGCCGAGGTTATCCCATACCCTTACTTTCCAATAGTACAATTTACCCGGAAAAAGAGCTTTCCCTTTGTATCCTGCCTGAATCGATGCAGAAGAACTTACCTTTTTTGAATCCCATACATTTCCGGTGTTTTTGGCAAGTATATCAGGATCGTCTGAAACCAGGATCTGCCAGGCTGTCTGGAGCACGCTGCGTTGTCCGCTTTTCAGCAGCCAGCTTAAGCGGGGGTGAAAAGCATCTACCCCGAGAGGATCTTCCATGTATTCACAGCGAAGATTATTTACCTGTAACGTCTGAGACGATAACTGTAGAGAAAACAGCAAAAACCAGATAATCGTAATAGATCTATACATTTAATGATACAATATTTTATAATCTTAACATTATCAAACATGGTAACCAGATTTATACCCGCTTTATCTGCAGGGAGATATTATTTAGTATTTTTTATAGCTTTCGGATGTAAAAAAGCTATAATTGTACTTTATTATCTCCTGTTGAATAATAACAGCGGGTTGTGTTAGTTTTTGTACTTTCTTCCATATAAATCAGCACTTTCTATAAAACCGGCCAGCCAAACAAAAATACTGGCAGTTCAGCTTGTTTTTTTATACCAAGTTCTCTATATGTTGTATGATATTATCCTTAGGATTTTTGCATGGGAAGCCGGAGAGAAAAGAGCCCTTTTTCCCTGTCTCTTCCGGCAGCGGGGCAAAATAACGCTTACGTGTTTACAAAAAAACAGATAAAAAGCAGGGAAAAGATAGCAGATATCTCCGGGTTATATCTGGTATTCTCCCGGGTTGTACCCGGCTTTTTTGGAAAAAATGCCGGGTACAACCCGGGATTTCTCCTGATTCAATATGGGAATACCCCCAGGCAATCTCCCCGTTATATCCGGACTGGTTTTTATCAGGAATTCCGGTTTATGTGATCTATATCACTTTTTTCTGCTTTCCTGGTCATTTTATTAACCATGTCTGGTAATGAAATTTATATCTTTAAAGATATAAATCATGGCGATTATTGACCCAATGGGTAATAAACACGGCAAAGAAGGCAATACCCTTTTCCGCGTGTTAAGAGGTGTCCAGATCTCTCAGGCTGTACCACTAAATATAAAACCAAGCGCCGAATCTAAAAAATCGAGCATTGAGTTTGGATTAGCAAGCACTACAGCGGCTTCCATCAGGAATACCTTATTAAGCATCTATCAATGGGATGAAGGTACTACGGGGGCAAGATTAACAGGACTGGTGAGAACGGCAATTTCTGCGTCACCCGGCAAGAAAGTGAACGAAAGGGATCTTCATGACGGGGATTTATCATATCTTATTGGATTTCAATTAAATAACCGCTCGCCTCTGGACAAGATACTGAGAGTACGTCCGCAATGTTCCGGGAGTGAAAACGGAGAGCTGATCTTTACATTGCCTGCACTACGCTTTAAACAGGACCTGGTCTATCCCAAATCGCCAATTGCTGTTAAATGTGATGTTGATGTTACATTGCTTCTTCTCAATTTCAGAGAAGAATATTATCAGATACAGGAACGGCGCGGGACGGAATTAATGCCCAAAGGATTACAATCTGTTTACTGGACATTCGATCCGGCCATCCCGCAGGACACTATTTTACTGGTACTGATGTCGCTGCAGTTTTATGCTGAAGATTCTGTTAATGGCCGCAGAAGCATGAACAGCCAGGCAATGAACCCTGTGGAAATTATCGGCGCTTACTATTTTAAAGACGGGAGGGCAAGCTCTTCCGGCGAA
>JAATFW010000051.1 GCA_015654985.1 Sphingobacteriales bacterium
GTCTTCAAGACTTGCATCTGCCATCTGTTCTGCAATCCTGATATGATGCTGTTCAATATTTTTCTGACGATTAAGATAATTAATTGACTGATTAATTACCGATCTGTATAAGTATGGCCTGAGTACTTTAACAGAATCCAGTTGCGCCGGATCTTCCCAGATCCGGATAAAAACTTCCTGTACAATTCCTTCCGCAATAAAAACATCTTTCACATATTTGACAGATGCCAGCGAAAGGTTCTGAAAATAACCTGAATAAAGAAAGGTAAAGATCTCGTAATTTGAATTACGGATCCCTTCCAGAATCTGATCTTCTGTAAATTCTTTTATTCCTTTTATTTTACGCAACGTTTTTCAAAGATTAATCGGAATACTAATATATGAAGCATATAATAATTTTTTTTATCTTTTTTAACAAAAACTTATCATTCTTTTAATTTTAAAACAATAGTAATAAAAACTTCACAATGCAGAATTTATTAATAATATAAGGTTGGCAGCAGAATCTTAATAAAAACAGGGAACAACCAGGCGCCCGGCCCGGCAAAAGCTTATTAAAAGAGAACACCTGAACATACTTACCTTAAAATAATTACAGAAAATCAGTTGATATATAAATAAATATACTTACCTTGCATACTTTATTAATTATCAAAATAATGCAAAAAGAAGGAACAGTAAAATTTTTCAATGCAACTAAAGGTTTCGGATTCATTGTACCATCTAATGGTGAACCTGATATCTTTGTTCATTCAACAGGCCTGATCGATGAGATCCGTGAGAACGATCATGTGAAGTATGAAGTTGAAAAGGGCAAAAAAGGCCTGAATGCGGTAAATGTAGAAGTTATTTAATCGAATACATAGATCATTAATCGTACAAGTCCCGGCAAAAACCGGGACTTTTTTTATGCCTTATGCTTTTTTCAACAAAGCTGCGCTTCAATGGCCGGAGAGAAGCGTTTGTTACACACCGTCATCATCCTCATAAAACCGGAGACGCTGCTGTAAAGACCTAAGTTGTTCCTGCATATTGCTCATTCTTTTAAGCAGATGGGCTATGGTTTCAATTCCTTCCATATTGATCTCAAGCTCAGCATATAAACGTATCAGTTTTTCGATATCTTTCAACTGTGCTGCCTGTAAGAACTTTTGCTCATCTTCGGCAACCACTTCAATGATACCGGCTTCATGCAAAGTAGAGATAAATATATAAGAGATGTGATGGTGGATGCAAAAATCCTCTGCGGGTATTAAATCAACTTCTTCCATATTATTCATTTGATTGCGCTGCCAGTTTTCTGAATAATTCTCTCTGTTCTTCGGTAAGATGGGCTGGTATTTTGATATTATACGTTACATACAGGTCGCCATAGCTGCCTTCGTGTTTGTATACGGGGAAGCCTTTCCCTTTTACCCTTATCCGGGTTCCATTCTGAGTTCCGGGAGGTACCTTCAGTTTAATCTTCCCATCCAGCGTACCGATCACTTTCTCTCCTCCCAATACAGCAGTGTATAATGGAAGATCAGCAGTGAGATAGAGATCATTACCTTTTCGTTTAAAGGGGGTATTATTGTTAACAACAAATGTTACGTACAGGTCGCCCGCCGGCCCCCCATTTAAACCGGCACCGCCATAGCCCTTCAGTTTAATTATCTGTCCGTCTTCTACACCTGCGGGGATCGTAATGCGAATGTTCTTTCCGTTCACGGCAAGTACCTGCTGCCTGGAAGTATACGCATCGGTTAGATTCATCTGTAACTGAGCATTATAATCTTCGCCCCTATAGCGAACTTCTCTTCCATGGCGGGCAGCATTCCCTCCAAAAAACTGTTTGAAAAAATCAGAAAACTCATCATCCTCACCAAAACTTCCTCCCTGCCATGTATTGCCGCCGCCCCTGTGGCTTTGTCCGCCCTGTTGCTGTGCCTGTTCAAACTGTTCAGCATTTTTCCAGTCAGAACCATACTGATCGTATTTCTTTCGCTTTTCGGGATCACTCAGCACTTCATTTGCTTCATTGATCTGCTGAAACATTTTATGGGCCCCGGGATTATCAGGATTAAGATCCGGATGATATTTCCGGGCCAGCCTGCGGTAAGCTTTTTTTATATCAGCTTCCGTGGCGTTTTTATTAAGACCGAGAATTTTGTAATAGTCTACGTATTCCATATTACCGACTTATATTGCCTTCAGAATGCCGGGCACCTATAAAACGCAGATGGAAAGGAAATAGTTTTGCCCATGCATCAAGAGACAAAAGAGGTCCCTATGAAAAGACTAAATAATATTACAATTTCGGAGAATGGGCAGCGTGCGTATAAGAAAGAGGTGGCTATTTTATACCAGCGGCCAGAATAACGGAACAAGCAAACGATGACAGAATCAGGAGACTATAATGATTTTCTCCTGATCACCGTAAATGCATTTTTTACATTCCTGATCGTTGATGATAGCAGCAGCTTCGCACCTATTCTTCCCATTTCTGTAAAATCGGTGGTAAATACCGTAATATCAAGCAGCTCTTTTAAAATGGTTTCATTAAAGGAGATTATTCCGATATCTTTCCCAATAGAATACTTTGTTTTTCTGATCTCCTTGATCAGAAGACCGAGTTCTTCCTCTTCAATAGCAATGTAAGCAGTTCCGGGCGACAGGTTATCAATGCTCTCTATCACATTGAATTTTTTATGATGCAAAGAGCAGTATTTACGCGCGCCACTGATAGTCTCAAGAGGATGGTCCCTGCTCATGGGGAATATAATCGTAATGCGCTGGTACTTATCGAGCAGGTCGTTCACCGATTCAAGGGCCAGGTAAATATCTTCTTCAAAATTCTGGTAAACCGACATATATGCCATCTTCAGGTCCGGAAGACTCTTATCCAGCAATAACAGCGACTGCGGAGGGATCTTTTCAAACACCCTGATATATTCCTCAGGAGGTGTATCCTGATGAAAATGCGGCATGATCACGTAGAAATTATACTTACCAAGATTTTCCACGATAATGTCGTCCAGGATCTTTACATTATAGTGATGGATCTGCAGATCAATACTGGCGTTGTCTTTAAGCACTTCAAGCAAACCATAATAAACCATTCTTTTATAATAGCAAAGCTTATTAAATATCAGAAGTACTTTCAGCTTTTGCTCCTTATCTTCTACATAAAAACCCTTTCCGTCGATCTGAGAAATATATCCACGCTTTTTAAGGTGCATATAGGCCCGTTCTACGGTTACCCTGGAGAGGGAATACTGTGCGCTTAGTTCATTAATAGAAGGTAAACGTGCATTTCCTTTTAACTTACCTATTTCAATTTCGTTAATAATCAGATCTATAACTTTCTGGTACTTAAGAACCTTATCTTTAGGACTATATTTTATTTCACCCATTTACTGCGACATTTTTTCAAGCAATTGAGTATGTGTTGCGCAACCGGCCTGTATAGCTGCTGCTCTCCTGAACTGCTCTTTATTTAAGGCGGTAATTTACCAATCCTTTATCAATAATGACACCAGATAATATATAACACTAAATATTTTACCTCTTTAAGTTGTTATAGTAAACTTTGTTCCTTAAAATTGCCTGTATAATCCTCCGGTACAATCCGGGTAATCATAATTTAAACCGATTAATGAAGCAATCATGAGCATTTGCAGATATTCACAAACGGATTATATAAAGTGTTCATCGCTTCGTTACCAATTAAAACAAATTTCATTCACATGGAAATAGGAGTTCTAAAGGAGACAAAACTTCACGAAAACAGGGTAGCTCTTACCCCTGACATCATAACACAGCTTGTTAAGAAAGGATTTAAAATTGTAGTAGAGCACGGGGCAGGTGAAAATTCTTTTTTCCCCGACAAAAGCTTTGAAGCTGCAGGTGCCAGGATCGCCCTGTCTAAAGAAGAAGTTTTAGAGTGTGATGTACTGTTAAAGGTCAATGCGCCTACGGCAGAAGAGGCCGGGAAGATGAAAGAGGAAGCGGTATGCATATCCCTTCTTTATGCATATACCCGTCCTGAGCTTTTAGAAATTCTGGCTGCAAAAAGAATTACTTCGATTGCAATGGATGCTGTGCCGAGAATTTCAAGAGCGCAAAAAATGGATGCACTGAGCTCGCAGGCTAATATCTCGGGATATAAAGCGGTAATTCTTGCCGCTAATGCTTCCGGAAAAATGTTCCCTTTAATGATGACCGCAGCAGGAACGATCACACCTGCAAAAGTGCTGATATTTGGTGCCGGAGTAGCAGGATTACAGGCTATTGCTACAGCCAAAAGACTTGGAGCTGTAGTAGAAGTATCGGATGTACGGCCAGAGACAAAAGAGCAGGTTGAATCCCTGGGGGGACGTTTTCTTACAGTAGAGGGAGTTGCGGATGTAAAAGTTCAGGGAGGTTATGCCCGCGAAGTATCGGCGGAGTTCTTACAAAAACAGAAAGAGCTCATTCAGAACAAAATAAAAGAGGCAGATATTGTAATTACAACGGCCCTTGTAATTGGTAGAAAATCTCCGGTACTGGTTACGGAAGAGATGGTAAAATCAATGAAATATGGTGCTGTTATTGTCGACCTTGCCGTTGAATCTGGGGGTAACTGTGAGCTTTCTCAGTTTAACGAAACTGTAGTTAAACACGGAGTAACTATTATCGGGGAATCAAATCTCCCTTCCCTGCTGCCGGTAAATGCCAGTCATCTTTATGCTGTAAATATATCTACTCTGCTTCTCCATCTGGCTTCTCCTGAAAGCTTCAACTGGGATATGGAAGATGATATCACTAAAGGATCTTTAATTACATATAAGGGAGAACTGGTTCATGAATTTACAAAATCAGTTTTGGAGAAACAGGCGAGTGCGGTGTGAGTAGTGGGTAGTGGGTTGTGGGTTGCAGGTTGCAGGTATAAAGCTGCATTAAGTCTTTTGTTTTATAAAAATGTAATAAGTCTTTTCAGTAGCTCACATAACAGTAATTCACTTATTTAACATAATAAAAAAGAGGCCTCCCTTTCGGGAAAGCCTCTTTTTTATTATGTTATGTGAGCAGGCCCTTATTAAAACAAGGAGAACTCAACTCTGCGGTTTTTCTGACGACCCTCAGCAGTTTTATTGGTTGCTATAGGTTGGTTAGGTCCGTAACCTGTTGCTTCAATAGTTGATGCATTTGCACCCTGAGATACCAGATAAGCTTTAACA
>JAATFW010000211.1 GCA_015654985.1 Sphingobacteriales bacterium
CTTTCCGAACTTTGAAGAGCCATCGTAACGGAAACTAAATTCGGCCAGATATTTATCAGCATACGAATAACCTGCTCTTCCCAATAATGAGTTAATATTCGTTTCAGTTGTATAGGCGGGCGAATTATAACTATCTCCGGTAATGATTTCTGAACCCGAAGTATATGTACCCAGAATCGGATCGGTATACCTCATTCTTATCTCATTGCGTCTCTGTGTAAACGATTCGTTGGTTGCGCCAAACAGCCCGGTAACATGGTGCTTCCCGAAATTTTTGTTGTAGTCCAGCAATAACTGATAATTCATCAGGTACGCCTTTTCATTGAAATCTTCGGTATTTCTGGTCGAATTGACAAATACAAGAGGGGTTTCTGCATCAGCACCCGAATAAAGAGGCACCTGCATTCTTCTTGTGAACCGGTGATCTGAACGGATATCGGCACCTACAACCCCTCTTAATTTCAACCCATCTATAATTTTAAAGTCCAGGCCTAAATTAACGTTGAAGTAGTCGTTATCAGACTTCTGATACCCGCCGTTCTCTAATTCTGCCAGCGGATTCTGGTCTGTCAGGGCATCATTTACAAGATACTTCCCGTTGTCTGCCTGCATACTGTAGTAGTAATAAGGAGGAATACGCGAAGAATTGATAATCGCATTATCTGCAGTAGTTGCCGTTGTATTATTCCTGGTGTAGGCCAGAATTGAAGTAAATTTAAGGCGTCCATATTCAGTAGTAATATTTGAACGGAGATTAAACCGGGATATTCCAAAGCCGTCGCCCACAAAATTACTGTTCTGATCATAAAAGGCTCCTGAAAACAGATAGGTAGTATTCTCACTGCCCCCTGAAATGCTCCCGTTATAACCCTGCTGCAAAGCCGACTGGAGAATCCTGTTGTAATTCCATTCTTCTATATTCCTGTGATCATATAAATCCTTTATCTGTTGGGGCGAAAACTGGGGTTGTGAGCCAACATTTGTTAGCGCCAGGTTTTTCAATGTAGCGTTCTGATAGCCCGAGACAGGAGAAAACAGAATCTTAGGATCCTGCGTCCCTAACTGGGCGCCGATACGGATAACCGGCCGTTGGTTCTTAACACCTTTTTTTGTAGTTACAAGGATCACTCCATTTGACGAACGGGATCCATATATCGCAGAAGTTCCGGCATCTTTTAACACTGAAACGCTTTCAATGTCTGAAGGATTCAGTTTATTTAGACTGCCACTTTCAGTCACAAGTCCGTCAATCACAATTAAAGGTGCGTTGCTGGTCATCGTTGAAATGCCACGAATATTAATGTTCATCGTGTTATCATTGGGGTTCATACTCCTTTGCTGGATGTTCAGGCTCGGAGAAGCCCCCTGTAATGCCTGGGTAACATTTGCCACCGGGCGGTCGGCTAGCTGCGAAGACTTGATCTGGTCGACCGCTCCAACAACATCTTTCCTGGTAGTGGTACCATAACCGATCACAATAACTTCTCCCAGATTAGCAACCTTCGTTTTCAGAACCACCCTCACCGGTGTGTTCCCTGAAACCTGTACTTCTGTAGCATCAAAGCCAATTGCACTGAATACTAAAACAGGCTCTGCATTGGGAGCATTAATAGAAAAGTCACCCTTCTCATCGGTAATAGTCACAGTAGAAGTCCCCTTAACTCTTACGGTCACGGCGTCAAGCGGCTGTCCTTTCTCATCTACCACCCTCCCCCTGATGGTTTGCCGGAGACTGGTCTTCTCTATCAACACCACACGGTCTTCAATACGGTATTTAAAAGGTTTATTTTTTAAAACCTCATCCAAAACTTCAGTAAACGGCCGGTCAGATACATCAATATCGATCTTTTGATAATCCTTAAAATCGTCGGGAGAATAAAGGAATTCATATCCCGTCTGGCTGATGATAGACTTAAAAACTTCAGAAAGCCCTGTCGATTTGAGTTTTACAGTTACACGCTGTGCAAAGCTTGGTTTTGCACCCACTTGCAGCACTGTAAATAAAAGCATTGCTATGGTAAGCTTCATAATTACCATCATTTTTAATACGGCCCGCGATGGCAGGCCACATCGAAATCCATTGTATTTTTTATACATTTGCTTACAATGATTTAAAACTGGTTGTACGTAATTAGTTTAAATTGTTAAAATGCTAACAAAGCTGCTTTGTTAGCGGGAGCCGGAGATGCGCCAACATCGCCGGTTCTTTTTTTATTAATAGTACTTATCTAACTCATATGCTGTAATTTTAATGGTTAATATTTCTTTTTCAATAAAACAGTCTTTCCATTCACCGAATACCCGAAATCTCCAAGATTGCCCAGATAAGAGAGAATCTGCCTGTAATCCCTCGACCTGGAAAATCTTCCTGCTACATTTCGCTCCGGCACATCCGCTGCAATTTTGAAGTCAAGATCATACCAGCGGGCCATGATCTTCATCACTTCACTCATTGGCTCGTCAAACACGAAATAACCCGATTTCCACGCTACCTCAGATTCCGCCTCGACCCTTAATTTCTTAATTTCCAGCCTGACCATGTTAGATACAGCCTGCTCGCCCGGAATAAGCTGTACAGACTGTTTATTAAAGTATACCCCGACAGAACCTTCCAGCAGAGTGGTCTTCACCACATTATCGTCTTCATAGGCCGAAACGTTGAAATGCGTACCTGTTACCCTTACTTCATTTCCCCTGGTTATCACCTTAAAAGGCCGGTTCTTATCTTTTTCGACTTCAAAATAAGCTTCTCCCGAAAGCTTCACTCTTCTTTCGGTGCGGGAAAATGCTATTGGATATTTTAATGTTGAACCTGCATTTATCCAAACCCGGGAACCATCCGGAAGAACCACTTTCATCTGTTTTCCACGCGGTATCAGAATTTCATTAAACAGATTTTCTGCAGCCGCTAATGTATTTTCTGCCGGCTCACTTTTATAAACAAGCTCTTGCTTTCCATTTCGTTCTATCGTAACTCCTCCCTCCTCATGTATCGCTTGCTCTATGTTATTTCCTTCAAGACTAATTACCTTACCATTGGCAAGTTTTAAAATTGGCTGCTCTCCGCTTTCTTTAACCTGTTCTTTCCGGCTTACTAAAATCGTTCTTTCTTTTTGCCTGCCAGTATTGGATATTTTACTGCGGGAATAAAAGAATGAAACCGAAGCAACCAGCAGAATGACAGCAGCAGCACTATACTTCAACCAATAATTAAGCTTATTTGAATTTTTATCCGGTTTTTCCTTATTTATGTTACGTTCTATTTTTTCTTTGAGAGAGGCTTCCAGACGCGATCTTTCTTCAGTTCCCAGGGTTTCCGTATAGTTTTCCTCAGGTCCGAAGGCTTCATAATACGCTTCGATAAAATCTACTTCTTCAGGATTCGCATTTCCTTCGAGGTACTTTTTAAAAATACGCTGATATTCCTCCCTGTTAAGCTGCATAATGGTTGTTTAATATATAAGATACGTGAAAACGAAAAGCGCCCTATCCTATCTTAAAAAAAGCAGAAAAAAGATGATAATATGAATCGTAAGAATCCGGGCCCGAATTTTTTGATTGATCTTTCCGATTTGATTTCTCACTGTTTTAGGAGAAAGATCAAGCTGATGGGCAATTTGCTCTGTCGAAAAGTTCTTCAAATACCGGAGTTTATATATAACCTGTTGCTGATGCGAAAAATTTGAAACTAATGTTTCATAGGCAAGTTTCAATTCCCTGTATAAAAGGGCTGCATCTGCACTCTCGGCCATTCCTTTGAGATTTTCCAGCACTTCCGGAACGGGCAGATACCTGCCTTCCCTTTCCATGAGCCTTATCACGCGGTTTCTGACTGAAATAAACAAATAATTCGGCAGATCTTTAATTTCGCTTATTTGTCTGTTACACCATAATTGTGTAAAAACGTCCTGAGTTACATCTTCAGCAAAAGAAAGGTCCTTCAATCTCTTGTATGCGCTGTTGAAAACAAAAGACCAATATTTTTTATACAATATATCAAATGCAAGGTGATTCCCTTCTCCAAGTTGGATCAGCAGCAAAGCATCTTCAGTTTTGTTAAAAGAGGCAGGCATAATGGTTATTCAGGCCGATATAATTGATTAACAACACAATTTTAGTAATAAAATAAATCATACGCAACATATCATCTTATAATTAAATCGTTTTACTTCTTTCTTACGCCCTCCCGAAGCCCTGCTTCGAAATAGCCCCCTCCATGCCGGAACACATCTTTTCAGCTTCTGAACGACGGGATCTTACGTTCGTATATAAAACTTTCTATAGGTAAAGCTGTTATTGATGCCTCCTGTCCAGTTCGGAGTATAATGTCCCAGTTCCTTCAGTGCCGGGTCGGCCTGCGGCAGACCGTCTTCGCCTACTACAATATTTCCATTTGAATCGCGCTGGTAACCTACCCCAACGATGGTCCCGTAGATTATTTTCAAAAAACAAAATCTGATAGTCCTGTTACCCGGATGCGGTAATTCGTCGCAGATCAGTTAAAGAATAGCAAAACTCAGATGAAACACGCCTTCACTAAATCTATTAGAAAATTCAGAACTGCATAAAATCATAACTAAACCATGGCCCAGCCGTATACAAACATCTAATCGAGCTGGAAATATGTACTACTTCATACTATTTATCGTATTTTTTTTCCCGGTACTACCCGCATATCCGGCTACTTTTTATATTTCGGTGTCAAGCGGCAACGATCAGTATAGCAGCCAGCAGGCGCAAAGCCCCGGCACGCCATGGAAATCCCTCAATAAACTGAATTCATTCTCACGTATGTTGTGTGCCGGGGATACTGTTTTATTTAAGCGCTCCGACGTGTTTTTTGGAACGATTAATATTCTTACCTCCGGCGCTCCGTTTGCTCCTATCTGTTTCGGTGCATATGGCCGGGGGAGCAGACCTGTAATAAGTGCGCTCGTTGCTTTAAAAGAATGGAAGTCTGTGGGGAATGGTATTTATGAAAGTGACTGTGAGGCTGATAATAACACCAATACATTAATCCTTAATGGCAGCCAGATGACAATGGGGCGGTACCCCAATAAGGGATATTTAACTTTGGAATCTCATAATCACAACATCTCTATAACGGATAACCAACTTACCTCTTCTAAAAACTGGACCGGTGGAGAAGTAGTGATCAGGAAGAACAGATGGACAATTGATAAGAGTTTAATTACGGATCATAAGGGGAATACCCTCTATTATGCTGAAGGGACCACCACGTCGCCGACAAATGGGTACGGGTATTTTATCCAGAAGAATATTCAGACGCTTGATCAACCGGGCGAATGGTTCTTTGATGCAAAGCGAAAAAAAATGGCAGTTTTCTTTGGCGACAAAAAGCCATCTTCATGTACAGTTACAACCGCCGCAATAGGTACATTGGTCAGTATTAAAGGATTTAACAACATCAGCTTCCACGACCTGGCATTTGTTGGTGCAGGAACCAATGCTTTCCATATTATCAATTCGGGAAACATCGTTATAGACGGATGCACGATAGACCTTACCGGGAATGAAGCAATTCTTGTATCTTATTCTCCTAACCTTACTGTCAAAAATACAAGTATTGACCATTCTTTGAGCGGGGGCATCAACTTAGACGCAGGTTGCACCTATGCTTCGATCCTTAATAACACCATTAGAAACACAGGTTTAATACCAGGTTTAGGCAGAAGCGGTACCGGTACATACGAAGGTATTACCTCATTTGGCGATTATACCGTAATAGAGAGAAACGAAATAGAAAATACAGGATACAACGGCATTTATTTCGGTGGAAATTCTTCTTATGTAAAGAATAACCTTATTAAAAGTTTTTGCTTAACAAAAGATGACGGGGCAGGAATTTATGTTGGCGACTGGTCGAAAACTTACGATAAGAAAATAATTGAAAACATTGTGTTAAACGGAGTGGGCGTGGGTGAAGGCACAAATAACCCTAAGGGAAGGTTTGCAGAAGGTATTTATATAGACGATAATTCTGAAAGTGTAACTATAACGGGAAATACAGTATCACTTTGCGCTAACAACGGAATTAAAATTCATAATGCAAAAAATATCAACGTTTTAGGCAATACTGTTTATAATAATGCTGTTCAGTTAAGGCTGGAGCAGGACGATCATTTATCTGCAGACACCGCTGTAAGAAAGAATAATATACTTTACAATAATAATATCCTTTATAATACATTCTATTCAAAGGACAATCTGCAGCTTGTTGCAAAGCTTTCTTCTCATTGGGAAGATATTAATTCTTTTGGAAGGCTGGATAGTAATTTTAATAATAATACATCCAATAACGTAAAACGCAAAGAAATTTTAACAGCAGCCCCAAAAGCTGTTAATGGGGTTTTTGAACAGTCTATTTGGCCCGGTACGGTACCCGGAAGGTTGAAAGACGACATCCTTTTTGAATACAATGCAAGCAGCGTTACCAGAACCATTACTTTGCAAAAGGAATACTCAGATGTCCAAAATAACCTCTATAACGGCGAGGTAACGATCAAACCCTACTCCTCTGTTATTTTGATCAGCGGCGTAAATAAATCAAAAACAGAATTTGCACTTAGTAATGTAACGCCGTCAAAGTAACCTTTTTAGCAGGCATGCATTACATTTGTATGAAACGTGTATTGAGAGCAGTTTCTGTAATTTATGGCACTATATGTAAATATATCCTGGCATGAATATAGCCTGTTCTGTGTTGCCGGACAATTACGTCAGCACACATCCTGCTTAAATGAGAGTTATTCTTTTATGCTTATTCAGCGTTACATTTTTAAATACAAGCGCAAAGAATTATTATGTGAGTGCCTCCCATGGGAACTCCGGATTTACCGGGCTGCTTCCGGATAAACCCAAAAAGACCATTCAGGATGCTGCGGACCTGACCCTACCGGGTGATACGGTCTTCGTAATGAACGGTACCTATAGCAATAGTTGCCCTGCATGCAATGTGGTGGACATCACAAGATCCGGCAATGCAGGCAGTTACATCGTTTATACTAATTACCGGGGTCATCAGCCTGTTCTGCGGTTCAATGGCTGGGGAGGTATTTCTATCAAAGGAGGCGCCAGTTATATCGTGATATCGGGGTTCGAAATTATTGGCAATAATGCAAAAGTAACCTTAGCTAAAGCTAAAAAGCAACCTGCGGGGTGTGTTGTAAAGAAGGGAACTATTAATCCTGTATACAACGGGAACGGCATTGTCTTAGACGGCAGGGACGGAAAACATCCTCATCATATCAGGATAGCACAAAATAAGGTTCACGACTGCGGCGGAGGCGGTATAGGTGCAAACCAGGCTGATTATGTGACGGTGGAAGATAATCTGGTTTACAATAATAGCTGGTACAGCCTGTTTGGAACAAGCGGTATCTCGTTTTACCAGTTCTGGAACTTCGACCGGAAAGCCGGGTATCACAACATCATCCGGCGCAACAAAACATTTAATAACAGGTCGTATGTACCATTGCCATGGGACAGGCTTTGCCGGATTATGGATGGTAACGGCATCATAATAGACGATTTCAGAAATACGCAGAACGGGTCGGCGCTTGGAAACTATGAAGGGAAAACATTGATTGAGAATAACATTTCCTGGTACAATGGAGGAACAGGGATCCACACGTTTAAAAGTGACCACGTAGATATAGTCAATAATACCGCTTACTGCAATTCTCAAAGTACAGAGTTGAACGAAGGTCAGATACTGGCGGGTTTTGGAGATGATATCAGGATCGTGAATAATATCCTTGTGTCAGACCTTAACAATATTATTAATTCAAATTATCTCAATACAAGGCTTACATACAGCAATAACCTGCATTATAATATTACGGCCGCGGCAATACAGCCAAAACTTACCAATGCAACATGCATCGACGGGCGTAATCCCGTATTCGAAAAGCCGTCGCGCAGTCTCACTGCAGATTTCAGACTAAAAAAAGCAAGCCCTGCTATCAGCCAGGGAAGCAAAACGATCTATAGTGTAACCGATTTTACCGGCAGAACCAGGCGGGCGGGCACGGCAGATATCGGAGCATATCAGAATGAGTAAGGCAATTTAGTCCCAAAGTTCCCCAATAAGCGGAATAATAACGGGATAAATTATCAGGCTATATTTTTAACTACTAATAAAAACCGGATCAGGATGAGTAAAAGGGTGATTATGAATATCCGGATACTTATGGCATCAAACTTGGCAGAGAGAGAATGAAAAACACTTCTTCCTTTTTTTCTGTAAGGCCCTAAGCGGGCCGTTAATTATTCAGAAGATCTTTTTCAACTAATATGGAAACACGATATCAATACGTGTTGCGGTTTGTTTTGGCATTCAGCGACATTATCTTAATCAACATTTGCTTTTTCCTTGCCTGTTATTTGTTAAATAACGGGCAGGCTGGTACTGCAGGCACTTTTTACAAGCAAACCGCTATTGTATGCAGCCTTTTATGGCTGGTGAGCGCCAGTATTTTTAATCTTTACTCAGAACAGGTGGTTAAAGAGCTCAAATCCATATATACCGGTTCCTGGCAGAGTATTGCTATGCATGCAGGCCTTTTTACTGTATACTTCATTATCATAAATTACCGCAGTTTGCCCGTCCACTTTCTCCTGCTGTTTTATCTGCTGGGTTCACTGGCTTTGTTTGTAAGCCGCTGCATTGGTACGCTATTACAAAGATCTCTGGGCGACTTTTACGATATCCGTAAAGTTGTGGCCGTTTTAAGTGTGCGCGACGGCGGTTCAAAGCTGGCTGAATATCTGAAGCAGCAGTCGAATATGAATTTCGCAGGCTTCCTCGAAAGGCCGCCGGGTCATTATAATGGCTTTGCCAGGGAATCCACCCGCGAGCAATTAAAGGAAGCAGCAGCTTTGGGCATCGAAGAAGTATTTGTTTCTGTAAACCTGGAAGATATAGACGAGATGGCTTCTCTGATCAGGGAGGGAGAAGAGGAATGCGTGCGGCTTAAGTTTGTGCCTAATCTTACTGAAGGTAAGGACCTGAAACTTGATTTATCGGATAATTTCCCAATACTAAGTAACCGGAAAGAGCCCCTGGAACATATTTCCAACCGCTTTAAAAAACGTCTTTTTGATATTGCCGTAAGTCTTACGGCTATCGTGTTCATTTTTTCGTGGTTGTATCCCCTGCTCGCTTTGATCATAAAAATTCAAAGCCGCGGGCCTGTGCTTTTTAAGCAGATCCGCACGGGGCGCGATAATAAGCCATTTACCTGCTACAAATTCAGAAGCATGTACCTGAATAAGCAGAGTGATAACCTGCAGGCAGCACGGGATGATTTACGGATTACGCCAATCGGGAAATTTATGCGCAAAACAAGTCTTGACGAATTCACGCAGTTTTTTAATGTACTGCTGGGTTCAATGAGTATCATCGGCCCGAGGCCGCATATGATCGCCCATACCGAAGAATACCGGAAAATTGTTGACCGCTATATGGTGCGCCAGTTTCTCAAGCCGGGAATCAGCGGCTGGGCCCAGGTTAACGGTTTCAGGGGAGAGATCAGGGAAAACGGCCTGATGGTGAAACGTGTGGAGCACGATCTCTGGTATATGGAAAACTGGTCCGTAGGGCTGGATATCAGGATCGTATACCTGACAATAATGAACATCTTTAAAAAAGAAGAAAACGCTTATTGAAAGCTAATTCAGAAATAATTAAATAATTAATAAATGCAATTATGAATCTTAATATTGGAAACCTGGCATTAGCCACCTGTGCGTCCATCTTAATTTTAACCGCAGTTTCCTGCAACACCTACAAAAAAGTTCCCTACTTCCAGGATCTGGACCGCTCAAAAGCGCTGAAGGAGAATATTGACAACTATTCGTCGCTAACTATCCAGCCCCTTGATCAGCTTTCAATAAATGTAAGCAGCCTGAATCCTGAAGCATCGGCGGTATTTAATAATAATCAGCAAAATGCAGGGGGCAATACTAACAATCCAACGTTCGGTTACCTGGTAAACGAAAAGGGTGAGACCAGGCTTCCTCTTGTAGGAACCATGCACGTGGCCGGATTAACAGCAGAGGATTTGTCCCGGGAACTGCAGACGCGTTTGCTCAGCTACCTGAGGGAGCCTGTTGTTTCTGTTAGAGTTGTAAATTTCAAAGTTGCCGTGCTCGGAGATGTGCTGCGGCCGGATATGTACAGCAGTCCCGGCGACAGGCTCACCCTGACAGAAGCGCTGAGCTTAGCCGGCGACCTCAATATCACAGCAAACAGGAACAATGTTTTGCTGGTAAGAGAACGTGACGGCAAGCGTGAATATATTACGGTCGACCTCATGTCAAAAAACCTCTTTAATTCGCCTTACTTCTATTTAAAAAGCCATGATCTTATTTATGTGCAGCCAGGCAAGTTAAAGATGGCCGATGTAGGCCCTGGTTACCGGAACGCCAGTTTGATCATCTCGGCTTTATCTGTATTAGCAATAACTCTTTCACTTTTAAAATAATGAACAACCCTCAAAAATCTGCACCTAAGAAAGATGCCACGCAGATACCCGATATAAGGATCGCATTTGCCAGGTACATCTACCACTGGCCTTTGTTCGTCCTTGCCCTGCTGATAGCATTTGCAGCAGGATGGTTTTACATACAGGCGGCCAATCCGGTTTATGAAATAAATGCTTCCATCCTGGTAAAGGATGAAAAGAAATCTCCGCAGGAGAAATCGGCTGTTCAGGAACTGGACCAGACCGGCTCGCCGAATAATGCAGAAACGGAGATGCAGATCTTAACGTCCAAGAGGTTGATCACACAAGTGGTAAATGATCTTCAACTATGGGTTTCGTATACCGCACAGCACAATCTCAAAGAGATTGACCTGTATGATACGGCACCTTTTAAGTTTCAGATCAGCCAAAGATCCGGACAATTGCTGAAAAAAACCGAAATCGATATTCTGATTAAAAATGAAGACTCATTTGAAGTGCAGTACCCGGGCGCACAAACATCGGCCGGGAGGTTTAATGAAGAGATCAGCGGGCCTTTTGGCAAATGGAAACTTGTGCCAACAGCGCTCCTCAGCCAATATGCCGGAAAGGTAATAACCATCACAGTGAACGATCCCGGGATCGTAGCTAATGAATATCTGAAGTCGCTTGATGTACATCTGCTCGACAAACTGGCACCAACTATAGGACTGTTTATCACAGATAAGGTGCAGAAGCGCGGAAAGGATGTTCTTAATTTTCTTATCAAAGACTATAACGAAACAACTTCAGCAGAGGAAAAACGAAAAACAGCAAGTACCATCAGCTTTCTTGAACAACGCTTAAGCTCGTTAAAAACCGAGCTCGATCAGGCTGAAAAACAGGTAGAGGGATTCAGAAGCAGCGAGGGCATCACAGATATCGGTTCGCAGTCTAAAGTTTATCTTGAAAACGTGCAGGCGAACGACAGTAAACTTAATGACGTGAATGTACAGCTGAATGTGATCAAAGGGATTGAACACTATGTAAACAACGCCAATCCGGAAACAGCCCCGGCTATCAGCGGGATCGAAAATGAAACGCTTAGCGCTCTTGTTAAGAATTTATCCGATCTGCAGCAGAAACATGTAGCCTTATTGGCCACAACTCCTGAGACTAATCCGATGTTTGAACCGTTAAACCGTCAGATCAGTAATACAAAAGCGTCTATAAAAATGTCGCTTCAGGGACTAAAATCATCGCTTCAAAATACCAAAAGCGAACTTCAGTCTTTCAACAACAAATTCGACTCCTCCATCCGGAATATACCAGGCCAGGAGCGGCAGTTTATTGACATGAAGCGGCAGCAGTCTATCAAAGAAAACCTGTATATCTATTTGCTGCAGAAGAAAGAAGAGCTTGAGCTCAGCAACGCTTCCACGCTGGTGGATGCACGGATCGTAGACACTGCAAATCTTGGCGATATGCAGTGGCCGCGGCCATTGCTTATCTACACCATTGCCTTGATTCTGGGACTTGGAGTTCCTTTCATTATACTATATTTCAGGGGATCGTTCAATAATAATATCCTTGAAGTAAAAGAGATACAGCAATCAGTGGAAATCCCGGTGCTGGCGACGATCTCTCAAACCAATATGAAGAAAGACTCCATTGTAAGGAGTGATATGAGGAATATTATCAATGAACAGTTCCGGGCGCTGAGAATCAATCTCGACCACCTTTATAAAACCAGGGCACGAACGGTAGCAACAACAAGGAAGAGCTTAATTGGCGAAGTCTTTCCCATGTATGTAATAAATGGGGTTAAAAGCGACATATCAGCCTATAATTCCCTTTTATCTTCCGATATCAAAAATATATGCTTTCTGAAAGACGATTCATACGTTTCCCGGTATGGCGATTCGGCCAGGCACGGCGTGGTTGAGGTAACTACACACGAACAACAAGGGGAGCATGTTTTTGCACCGCTTATCATGCTGGAAGAACCGGCTAAATATGCAGTATCATCTAATAAGAACGTTTTAAAAAACGGCAGTATGAACATAGACCGGCCCGCCGGACGCGTGACATTGGTCACCTCAAGTATTTCTAATGAGGGCAAGAGTTTCATCGTGTCTAATCTCGCCGTATCGATCGCTGCGGTTAAACGTAAGACTGCACTGCTGGATATGAATCTGCATAAAGCTAAAATATCAGACATATTTAAGCTGCAACCATCTCACTCAGGATTAACAGACTTCCTCGCATCAGATATGGATACTGATCTCATTATTCAGAAACTTCCCGGAATCCCCAATCTCGATATCATTACCTGTGGAAACCTGGATGAGCAAAGCGTTGAATTACTTGAACAGGGAAGATTGAGCATCCTGATCGACACGCTTAAAGAATCATATGATGAAATCCTGATCGATAGCCCGCCATTACATCTGGTAACAGATGCAATGATCATTGCAGATCTTGCTGATGTCACTCTTTATGTGATCAGGCAGGATTATACAGATAAAAATGAGCTTGATTTCGTAAGACAGGTTCACGAAGAACAAAAGCTGCCCGAAATGAACATCGTTTTTAACGGAATCGCAGAAGAGAAGTATGGTTATAGCCATGATAAAAGCTACTATAACTACAGATCGCCTGAAACAGGGATGGTAAAGCTATTACGATCCATTAAAAACAGGTTATAATTATCAGCATACGATCCATTTAAAACAAACAGGGTGATCTTTATACTACCGGGCATTACTTTATTGCTTTTCGTCTTTAATTTATTCTGTAAAGGAAATACAATAGAGTCGTGCGTTCTGTTTATCCTCACATTGCTGCCGCTGATAAATCTAAAGATCACAACGGAGGCATACGGTGGGTTCAGGATATTTGATGCACTTGCATTTTACATGCTGATATTCCTTTTCAGGGACTTTATCAGCAACCTTGACGGAATAAGGGGGCGCTATTTACTGCTTTTCATCCTGCTGATGATCATCATATTGATTGGCGGACTGGCGTCGGAATTCCCTGCAAGGGCCTATCTTAACACTGTAAAAACTTTACCGGTTTTTATATTTGCCCGGTTTTTTTTAATACAGTACACCCGCGACCCTGCCTTTGTTATGAAGGTGGTGCGGGCTTTAAAGATCAGCTATATTGTTTCGCTGGTATTTTTGCTGGCACAGGTGATCATCGGATTAAAATTTACATTTTATCCAAGTCTCAATCCTAATACTATTGATCCTGTTTTTCATATGGTCCGCTATCCGGGGATCTTTTATGATTCTCAGGCAAACGGGCAATACCTGATCATGGGATGCTTTCTTTTCATGTATACCGGAGGTTCAAAAAGTAACCGCGATATCATTTTTAATTATATCATTTTCGGTCTCGGATTAGCAGGGACCCTCCTTGCAGGCAGCCGTTCTGCATTCGGGGGGTTTATTGCCGGCTTGCTGGTATTACTGTTTGTATCAAACAAAACCTTCAGGATTTACGGCACCCTGATGATCGTTTTCGGGTTTCTGATCCTGAAAGCAGTGGCTCCGGATGCGACTGTATTTGAGCGTACCAGGGATCTGTCTGAAGACTATAAGTTCCGTGCCACATTATGGAAAGATGCATTTACAATCTCAAAGGAGCATCCTCTGCTGGGAATAGGAACAGACAACTATCAGCATTATGTAATGCGGCATGCACAGAACCAATACCTCGAAATTGAGGAAGGCGAAATGTTGTATTTCGACCAGCCGGAGAACGGGTATCTGAAGCTGCTTGTGGAATGGGGATTTATAGGTTTTGGGATCTTCCTGGTGCTGGTACTTGGCCCGCTTATAGCGGGGATGTTCAGACGCCTCACCAATAGGTCTGATCTGTTGAATTCATTTTTTATCGCTTCGCTTGTTAGCTGGATGCTTGCTTTCTCTACGGTGTATTCTATCGCCGACTACCGTATCATGATCATGGCTGCCACTATGGTGCTTTTATTAATCACTTCATATTCAACAGGCCCCGTACTTAAAGAGAATGAGTGATCTGAAAATCATAACACTGCTAAGATCCCAGCTGTTCAGAAACAGCTTTTGGGGTGTATTTTCCAACATCCTGCAAACTCTTTTCGTCAGCTTATTTTTTATCATTATAGCGAGAAAGTATACGTCAGGCGAATTTGCTCAATTTCTGATCGCAACAACAGTTTATCAGCTTGTAGCCTCATTCTCGTCCCTGGGGCTTGGACAATGGTTTATCCGCCAATACAATTCGGAGGCCGGTAAAGAGGTTTTTACCGCCAAATTCCTGAGGACACAGCTAAACCTCGGGCTCATTTTTTATGCAGTCAACATCCTCCTGGCATACCTGATATACCCGGATAGCCTGATCAGGATACTCTGCCTGATCCTGGGCACCAACATCATCTTCGATAATTTCATAAATGCCATCCGGAGCCTGAATATCGCCGAAATGAAGCAAAAGACTACGGCAATAGTATTAATTGCAGACGGGTTAATGAAGCTGCTTATCGGATTGATATTATTCGTTATACCCCTTTCGCTAACAACCCTTGCATGCTATACTATTGTGGCACGCGCCCTCACAGTTATGATGTTCATGGGCATGTCGCGCTCCCGGTTATTCAGCCGGCGGCTTTTCAGTCTCGCTGCGTTATCGCGCGGAGACCTCAGGCGATTGGTATTAAATAACTGGCAGTTTATCGTTATCGGCAGTATTTCTATTATCTACTGGCGGGTGGGGAACATCATCATTTCCAAGATGCTTACCCTCAACGACGTTGCCAGCTACGAAATAGCTTACCGTTTTTTTTCGGTACTGCAGATCCTGCCGGTTGTTGCATCAGCTACAATCTATCCCCGGTTTGTACAGTATTTTAATGCCGGCGACGGCGATGGACTGAAAAGGCTATACCGGCTAATTTTTGCCGGTTATTCAGTATTGGCAATCATCTTTTACTTTTTCTTTTACTCCTTCTCCCAAGAACTTGTCCCTCTTCTGTTTGGCAATAATTATCCCGGTGCAGCCGCATGCCTGCAGCAGATGTTTCTTACGTTTCTGCTCATGCCAACCGTGCTTCTGCAGGCAAACCTGATCGTTGCAATGGGGATGGAAAGCAAAGATATGTGGTTTAATATTATCAGCCTGCTGTTCTATGTTGCAGTTTGTTTCGTTGGATTACATTACTATCCGGCACTGTGGGTAATCAATTACTCGATTTTCGGCTCTTTCATCATTTTTCATCTTTTGCAGGACATTCTTCTCATCAGAAGAAAGGTAGCGGCCCTGAGTCACTGCCTTGCATTCTATTCAGCTATTCCGGTACTGATCATCAGCTATCATTACTGTTTCAGATATGTAAACCAATACTTCCTGTTTACCGCCTATTCAGCAGGATTATTAATATTATTTTTTATAGTGATGATCAATTATACACGTTCTTCAGAAATCTTTAAACAGAAAGCCGGCCTTACCTTTAACAAGCAACCATTATGATAGCCCTTTCGGTGATAGTACCCGTTTTTAATGATGTTAAATACATAGACGCTGCCGTTCAATCTATTCTGAATCAAACTTTTAATGATCTGGAACTGATCCTTGTTAATGATGGCTCCACAGACGGAAGTGCAGAAAAATGCCGCGCCTACGAAATGCTCGACCCAAGGGTAAAGGTAGTTGACCAGGCGAATCTCGGCGTTTCTGCTGCCCGGAATGCAGGCGTGAAGATCTCCTCGGGAATGTATGTTGGCTTTGTAGACGGAGACGACATGATAGAGCCCGACATGTATTTATTACTGGTAAACAACGCGCTTGCCAACGATGCAGATATCTCCGGCTGCGATACTAAGATCAGACAAGCCACCCGCACCGCCGGTTTATCTGAAGAGGAAATTACATCCGTTTACAAACACACAGACGCGCTCAGGCTCAATTTGAACGGCGGCTTCCGCAGAGGTGTTACCAATAAGATCTATAAACGATCAATGGTTGCTGCAATTCCTTTTGAAGGACACATTTATGAAGATATACTTTATACCTGCAGGGCATTTATTGCAGCAGGTTGTACAGTATTCTCGACTGCACAAAAATATAATTACATGGTCAGAGAGAATTCTGTGAGCATGAATAAATTCAATAACAAATACCTGGAAACTGTTTTAGTTTCTCAGAAGATCGTTGAGATGATAAAAGTGAGCGACGAGACGTGTTTACCTGAAGCCAGAGAGTTTGATGTAATGGCTAACCTTTCGCTTCTAAACCTCCTTTTGCTGGCAGAACAGGGAAAATATGCAGTGGCGTACAGAGAAGTGGTACGAAAACTTGCAGAATACAAAACATTCATTAACCGTTCGGCCCTGGTAAGGAAAAAGCATAAATATGCTTACCTCCTGTTTTCACTTTCCCGGAGGGTTTACAGAACATGCATGTACATGTATTGCATGGCAACAAATTCTGATGTAATTAACCGAAGCTAAAATCAGATAAATGAACTTTTTTGAATTTATTTTCCAGGACTGGAGGGTCAATAAAGGCAATATGAAGGGAAGGCTCATCCTTGTCCTTTTCAGGACGGCCAATTTTTGCTCCACCCGCAAAGTGTTTTATTATATCGGTTTCCCTTACCTGATCTTCTACAGGATACTGGTCGAATGGTTCTTCAGCATCGAAATTCCATGGAATACACAGATAGGAAGAAACCTTTCATTGTTTCACGGCCAGGCGCTGGTTCTAACCAATAAAGTTATTATCGGCGCTAATTGTACCCTTCGTCATTGTACAACAATAGGCAACAAACAGAACTCTGCGGGAGGATTTACAGACTCTCCCGTAATAGGTGATCATACAGATATAGGCAGCAATGTCTGCATTATAGGAAATATACGGGTAGGCGCCAATGTGCTGATCGGGTGCGGGGCGGTTGTTGTAAAAGATATACCCGACTGGAGTACCGTTACAGGCAATCCGGGAATCGTAAGAACAAGAATACATGTATAAGATATAACCATAAATTATGAGTAAACCCAGAATATTATTTAGCATCCCCACCAGAACGCATGTCGGGATCGCAGTTGATGAGATGACCGGTATGCGCCGGGCAGGCTATGCAGCCGATCCCTTTTCGTTTTCCGGCAGGGATGGTGTAAGCTCTGCAATAGGCCGCTTTTGGCTCATCATCGGTAACGCTTGCAGGCTCGTTAAAAAAGCATATCAGTTCCATCCCGATATTATCTATTTTAATTCCAGGCTGGAAGTTCTTGCTTCAGTAAGAGATGCCATCACCATCTTTATTTTTAAAACATTCTACAGGCACAAGGTAAAGTTTCTTATTAAGTCGCATGGGTCAGATGTGGAAGTTATAAACAACAGGTCCTATCTCATTCACAGGCTGACATTGCCTTATTTAAAAAAGAATATTGCCGGCTGGCTTTTTCTTTCATCCGAGGAGAACAAAGCTGTAAGTAAGGGCATGTATTTTAAACTAAAAACCCTCTTTACAACAAAGAATATTGTAAGAACAGATCAGTTTAAGGTGGAGGGCAGTTTCAAAGCTTCGCTCGGCATTCCGGAGGATTATAAGGTTCTTCTTTTTACCGGGAGGATCATGCGCGAAAAAGGGATCTATGAAGTGATTGAAGCATTCAGCAGAATAAATGATAATTATAAAGTCAAGCTGATCATCATTGGCGACGGGGAGGATTATGAGGATATTAAACAACTGATAACCAATCTCGGAATTGCGCAGGGTGTTATACTGACCGGATTTATTCCTGAACAGGACGTCACTAAATATTATGCAAACAGCGATATCCTGGTCTTTCCGACGTATTTTCCCGAAGGCTTTCCAATGTCGCTCTTCAACTCGGTAGGCGCCGGCCTTTCCATAATCACCACGCATACACGCGCTGCATCAGATTTCCTGACAGCTCCTGAAAACTGCCTGTGGGCCGAACCCAAAAACGCCGGCAGCGTATACGCCGCGTTATGCAAATTGCTGTCGTCCGAATCACTGATGGTACGGATGAAAGAAAATAATATTGAAAAAGCGAAGCTCTTTTCGCAGGTGCAGGTATGTGCCGAACTTGAAGTTATTATGAACACCGTTATAGCCAATCCACTAAATTAATGAAGGATGCAAAAGCAATCAAAAGATAAGAATTTTATTGATTATACTATATTTTCCAAGGCCCTTGGATCGCTGCCCTCAGGCAAAACGATTTATGTGAATACCATCAATCAATATTCATATTGCATCGCTAATGTTAATAATACCTTTAAGAAAGCACTTAAGTGGTCTGATGTGCTGCTGCCCGATGGAATAGGCATCGTTGCAGCTATGCGGTTTCTGTCAGGCCTTGTTATAAAGAAAATTGCCGGCGCCGATGTTCATAGCTACCTGTTAAAAAAACTCGATAAAACCAGCGGAAGCTGTTTTTATGTGGGCAGTTCGGAGGCAACCCTTTTGCTGATAAAAGAAAAACTCTCAAAAGAATACCCAAATATCAGGGTAGGAACTTATTCCCCTCCTTTTAAGAAGGTATTCTCAACTGAGGAAAACGACCAGATCATTCGTTCAATCGACCAGTTTAACCCGGAGGTATTATTTGTGGGGATGACTGCGCCGAAACAAGAGATCTGGGTCTATAACAACAGAAAGAAGCTGCACCCAGGGATCGTCTGTACCATCGGGGCCGTTTTTGATTTTTATGCAGGGACTATTAAACGCCCGGGAAAATTATGGATCTATTTCGGCCTGGAATGGTTTGCCCGGCTTGTTAAAGAACCCCAAAGAATGTGGAAGAGATATATCTACTACGGGCTGATATTTATCTGGCTTATTATTAAAGAGAAAGAAAAAAATATTTTTCATCATGGCTTGTAAAAAAGCAAAAGCGAAATGTTTAGCCTTTACCCCACCGATGCTGTAAAGTAAACCGCGTCAGAAAACACATTAAAGAATAAGCGGCAACGCTATGAAAACCGTTTACCGCTCATTAGAATTAACGGAATCTAAATACCATTGCTAATTGCCATTGGTCGATCCCGGCTATACCGCTACTGATTTCAATCATCACAGCGGCCCCGGTACCGTTCACGACGCGGCAGCACGCCTGGTTAAAACAGCCACCCTGGGTGCTGACGGGCCTACCGGCCGGTTTTTCAGCGATGACAATGCGCCCGATACGGGCATCAGCCCCTGGTAACAGTACAGCCCCCGATCTGACACACTCAGCACTTATTCAATTCCCGCATCGTCAGTTACACCGCGGCTTATTGCTTCTGCCCAGTCGCGTCCGTTCCAGCCTTTTGCAAGGGCAGACAACAGCCGGTTATGCACAACAGAAACAAAAGGCATAGGTGTTTGGCTTTGCTGGGCCATGCTGTGCACAAGCCTTGCATCCTTATAGCCTAATTGTGCAGTAAAGCCTATCTGCGAGTAGTCCTTCTCTGCAATCATTTTGCCATAAGTTTTAAAAATGGGAGCATTAAACAGGGTCGAACCGAAAAAGTCTGCAACTTTTGTGCGGTCGACCTTATACTTTTCAGCGAGCGTATATGCTTCAGCCATCATTTCCATAGATGCCTGGATCATGAAGTTGCCCGCCAGCTTTACTACGTTAGCGGCCCCGGCCTCTTCTCCAAAGTCGATGATACCCTGACTGGTACTTTCCAGCAGCGGCCTGGCTGCTGCTTTGATTTTATCAGGGCCTGAAACGCATACCCACAGCTTTTTTGCTGCCGCCGCCTCCGGTCTTCCAAACACTGGCGAAGTAAGATAGTGGCAACCCATGTTTGCTTTGCCCCTTGGCCTACTCCTTAGTTACGGTAACACTTACCACACCCTGCCAGTTATGTGTAATCTGATCGTAAAAAGGTTCCCCTCATAACCATTATTTAGCAGACATCCTTAAAAAAACGTGTGCCGGTATGCCTAGCTTTTCGTGTAATACACTGGCAATTCTGAGTGTTATTTCTCTTTTACCATTTAAGATAGACGATACATACCCTTTAGAGCCGATATACTGCTCTAAGTCTTTATTTTTCAACCCCAATTCAGACATTTTTAATTTCACAGCTTCTAACGGAGAAGGTGTTTCAATCGGATAATGAACATCTTCATACTCGCTAATGAGCAATCCCAGCAATTCCGCTTCTGCAAATTGTTCGGAACCTGGATCTGCATCAAATATTATGTCAAGGCGTTCAATCGCTCTATTATAATCTGTCTCTGTTTTTAAAATGTTCCATTGCTGCATAACCGTAGTGTTTATTTTTTATAGGTGATTGTCGAAACATCAATCTTATCGTATTCTTTGTGAGTGCCAAACCAAATAATAAAGATCTGTCTGGTATAAAAGTTTATCTTAACAACCATCCGGTAATCATTCCCTTTTATATTAAATACAATTCTGTTATTGGCAACTAAACTGGCATTTTTATATACAGCCTTAAGCTCGTTAAAATTCTTAAACTCGTGATCTTTTATCTCATGATACCATAGTTCAATTGCTTTTTTTGCGGCAATATGTTTACTATAATAAGCTATTAGCGTAGCTCTTTTGATTATTCTGAAATAATTCACTAATACAAAGATAAAAAAAGTTTCCAACTTGCAAACCTGTCGTAATTATCTTACAAAAGATCCATTGCCGCAGACAATAAGATCGAACCCGGTAGCATACGCTCCCAATAAGATCACAGCCATCCAAAGCCATAAGCCTCCGGGCTTGTTGAAATTTCAGTATTCACCCTTGAACTTTCCACTTTCGACCCTAAACTTTCCACTTTCGCTCCCCTGCACCATATCGGCTCCTCAAAACATCGCAATCCCTCACAGCACCGCCACAATCGTGTTCAGGCTTTTGGAAATGCGCGTACGTTCATGCATAATATTATAAGGATTGATTATTCAGCATAAGAGGGCTCCGAGGTCTTTAAATACCTGCAGCAGGCGCTCATCCTCAATATGGGTAACGCCCAGGCGGAAGCCGGTCAGTTCGCCGGCAGAAACGAAAGGTAACAGGTATACATCATCAATTTGTATTTTAAACCGGTCCAGCAACTGTTTTAAGACACCGAAAGGAAGCGGTTTTTTGAAACCTATCCATAAACTGAGGGTAACCGCGCCTACCGAGATCTTCGCTTTCGGGCAGAGCGTGCTCCTGCCGGTTTTCAGCAAGCCCAACAGCCGCTTCTGAAATTCTTTTTTCACTTTCTGAACCGTATCCCTGAACTTACTATCGTTAACGATGCGGCACACACCAAGGGCCGTACATAAATCCTCATGACTCAGCGACAGCCTCACCTTCTCTTCGATCATCCTGATGATCCCCGGCGTGGCCGCCACTACAGCATGCGAAGATAATACCGTGCATACTTTGCTGAGCGAGCTATAATAAATCAGCCTCCCGCCATGCTCATAACCGGCTACCGGAACCACCACTTTATTCCTCCATAGTTCGTGGTTGCTATCATTCGCTATAATGGTCAGATCATAGGCACCCGCTATCCTTACCAGTTCCGATCTTCTGGCCGGAGATAAATGGACATTGGCGGGATAGCCTGCGGGCGGCTGAACAAACACCGCTTTTACATGGTCCGAACGGCAATATTCTTCGAGCTTTGCAGTGAGCATGCCATAGCGGTCTGAACCCGTAAAAAGCACCCGGAGCCCGGCAGCAGCAAAGGCCATCAGTGCTTCCAGGTCTTCCGCAGAATCCATTACGATCGTATCGCCCGGATTAAAAACCAGGCTGCAGATGATTGGTAAAACCTCTTTATACAGCACATAAGTACATTGCCCGGGCGAGGCATACACATGGGCTGTTTCAAGATATTTACTCAGTTCGGCACTGATTGCGCTCTGGATTTCCGTTTTGCGGTCAGACTGGTGATCCGTATAAGCGCCCTGCAGAAAATTGGTAAAACTGGCAATACTGAATGATTTCAGGCCCGGATAAACAAACCCGGCAGAAACCGTTGAAACCCTGAATGTATGCGGTTTGAACTGATGCAGGTTTTCATTCAGCTTTATTACCTGGTTTTCCAGCCAGTGGCGGGCCGCCTCTCCCTCTTTAAGCTTTACAAAAAATCCATAACTTTTACGAGCAACAAGCAGCCCATCGTCTTCGAGTTTATGGTATACCTTCCGTACCATCCGTTCGGGAATATTGAATTCCGTTTTCACTTTCCAGATAGCGGGCAACTGCTCTCCCGGCGCCAGTACATTTTCATCAATTAACTTTTCTATTCTGCCGGCTATTATTACCACCGGGTCTTCATTTTCAGCACAAGGTTCTTCCCAAAGAAACTTCCAGTATGTATCCATTTTTTTTCAGCTCAGGAAAGCGGAAATTTTGTAAAGCGGGAAATTTATATTCTAAAAGAAGAAAATCAAAAAATATTTGTCAATATAAATGCAGCAATCAACCATGACGCGAATTTTCTATACCACCGCGACAAAATCTTGCCAAAAAAATACAGAATTTTACTAAAAAAGAACATATGATAAAGGAAGCTGCTAAGCTTAGATCACTTGTCGACCAACTTATCACCATGGGCCCGGAAAACGAACTGAACGCAACCAGTTTTGTGGATACTATTGCCACTGAGTGCCACCGTGTGAAGTGTGCCGTTTACGAAATTTTCAAATCTGAGCCGAACCCTGAGATCGCCGCATGGGATGTAACTAATTTTCATGCAGGCCTCGTAAAACTGGCCGACCAGGTAACAGAAAGACTTGATGCCGGAGAAAAACAGCTCATTATACATGCTGCACCGCCGGAGGGCGACGTGCATCCGCTGGCTTTTGCGCTGTATTGCCTAACGGATATCCTGAATTTCGATGAAACCTGTTTCAGGGGGATCATCAGCAATGCACAGGTAATCCCGCAGTTCTATATCCTGAAGATGAAAGAGATGCTTCAGGGCAAATGGCCCGGCATAGAAGAAGACCTGCAAAAAAAGAAAATAGCATCCTGGATCATTCGCGAGATCGAGAGCGGCCTGTACTCCTTCTGTGCGAGGACCTACCCGGCCCTTAACTATGATGATTACCGGTACTTCATGGTTTTTTTCAGGGAACTTGAAAAGCTGGCCGGAAACCCAAAAAACAAAAACTGGCAGCGCAGGATCTTCTTCTTTCTGCTCAGGTTTAACTTCAACCATCTGGGGCTCTTTAATCACTGGCAGGATTCGGTAAGGCGCCGGATCAAAGCCTCTGCCCCCAACGGAAAGCTTGAGATGATCGATGATCTGGAGCAAATGCTCGCCCACTGCTCTCCGCTGAATGACCATGCTTACAACCACGACCTGAAGGAGTTGTCGCTAAAGCAGCACATGCTTGTATTTCTTCATCACCAGAAACAAAAAGCGATCAGGGAAATTCCCGCCGAACAGATAAAGCTTAAAACTACTATGAATGTGAATACACATGCCCTTGAATTCCACTATAAGTACAAACAACGCATTTATAACTATGATACAAAGATCGAAGCTGCCACAAGCTACGCCGCAGTGCACGAAAGCAAAGGAAGAACGGATTTCTCCATCGACTCTTTACTGCACCTGGACAGGATTAAGCTTAAGAACGAGGCTGTAGAGTTCCACAAAATGCTGAAGGGGATGGACGATGACCTGAGGGAGGATTTCGATCTCTAAAAAAAACAAAAAAAAGGGGGGACAGTTTTTGCCCCCTCCTCACCTGCGTTTAAACGCCCTGAGCCACGATCCGACCTCCGTAGTACTGTAGACTCGCTGTAGAAAACCCGGTTTTTGGGGCCAAAACACTGTCCCTCCGCCGGGCCCGGAAAGTACGTTCTTTTGTATTAAACAAAAGAAGGTAAAGATGAAACATCCAAAAACGCATGAAAAAAAGTTCGCGGTATTCTGAAGCAGAAGCAGAACCTGGAAATGCCCTGTTTAACTTAAAAAATACCATCATGTATCACGTACTCATCAGTAAAACTCAACTACTTAACAGCAAGATCAGTACTCTGCTGACAGAGAAAGTAAGGGATTATACAGCCTTCGTCATCTGTATGCTCTGTATGGTCCTGTTCCTAATTTCCGCTTTTGAAAAAGTAGCGGACTATGAAACTTTCGAAAAAGGCCTCGCCAGGGTTGCTTTCATCGGCAATTATGCCGAAGCAATAGCCCGGGCAGTACCTGCTTTGGAAGCGGGGATTGCTGTACTGCTGATGGTACCTCCCACCAGCCGGTGGGGACTCTATGGGTTTACGGGACTGATGGCCGTTTTTACGCTGTATATCCTGAGCATGCTGTTCTGGGCCGAAAAACTCCCCTGTAATTGCAATTTGCTACTAACTCACATGAGTTGGGGAGGGCATTTCCTGTTCAACCTGGGGTGTATGGGGCTTGCCCTGTTTGCCCTGAAAATCAGTAAAAAACATTAGTGAATTTTAAGAACAAAGAAAATGAACAACTTAAGTAAATTTTTTGCCGCCCTGTTTCTGGCGGTCCTTGCAGTAGGTGTAAGTGCACCTTCGATTGCTTCAAAAGCACGGCAGACGAACTATCACATCTCGAACATCAATGACGATGGCAATTATGAGGTAACAACAAGTGGCAGCTGTTCGTCTGTCCCTCAACGCGCCTGTCAGTTCTCTACTGATCTTTCGCCGGATCAGCCCGATGGAACATACAGCCCGGCTTATCTCTCCGCCAATGGAGTAACCGTTATGCAGGGTACTTATAACCCCTAGGCATAGCCCTCCTACTCCATCTTCAGGGCATCTGCAATACAGTGTATTGCAGATGTTTTTTGCCTTAATTCCGCTCCATTGAAATTCAGTATCCCGCCCTTCCTGCCAATGAGGAAAGTTGCGGGGAATTCCCTCACATTATATTGCGTCTGTATTTCATTCCGTTTGTCGCCGGCATGAACATTTATAAACGAAGTTGAAGTATACATTCCTGAACCAATACTTCTTAGCCATCCGCTCCTGTCTTTGTCTGTACAAACAGAGATCAGCACCACATCCGGATTGTTTTTGAAATGATCCTTAATATACAGCAGGTTTTCCTTAAAATGTACAGCACATGCCATACATCCCGTAAACCATAAATCAATCAGCACAATCTTTCCCCTGTAGTCCGACAACCTCACCAGGTTATTGTCTGGTCCGGGCAGAGCAAAGTCATAAGCCCTGCCCGTTATAAGGGAATTTAATTTACCCAGCTCTTCGCGGCAGTATGGGGTGGACACCAGAGCAAGAGCTTCCCTGAGCTTTCCGGCATCCCTGTTTACCCTCAGATTGGGTTGAAGGAAATAGGTGGTCAACAGAAAGTCCCTGGTTTTCCCTGAATATTTCTCCTTCAGATCATTGAATACTCCGGTGCTGTCCAGGCCCTGCACCACAAAGTCGCAGTTTGCAGTCTTCCGTAGTACGTGCTGTACGTAATACCTCGATCTTAACAAAGCATCTTCGGGAATTCCGTAATCACGGTCGGGCAGAAAGTATTTTATATATTCCTTTTTAAATATGGCCTTCCTTCGTTCTGCTTCTTCAGGTTTAAGTCCCCGCAACCTAAATGCAGTATGCAATGCCACCTGCCCCTCTATAGATGCCAGATGTTTATAGATTAAGTCCGCTTTAAAAATATTATAATACCTTTCAGGTAACTTATCCTTAAAAGTTTCCAGGTGAGCCAGTTTTAGAGCCAGCGACCTTTCCATGGAATTGCCGGGTACATACTTAAATCCGGCATCAAATATTTCGGTTGGTTTTACTCCCGTCTTAAACGTTTTTAAATATTCCTGTATGTTATATTTTTCACTGCCCCTGCC
>JAATFW010000071.1 GCA_015654985.1 Sphingobacteriales bacterium
AGAGTCTGCCTGTTCTTGAAAAATCAGCAGGTAAATAGAAAATAATTCAGAGAAAGTTTATGGCTGCAACGGCAATGAACCCACAATGAAGCCGCAATGAACCTACCTTTCTTCGTCGAAAATGTGGCTTCATTGCCGCTTCATTGTGGGTTCGTTGCGGAATTACTGATGAACCTTCTCTCAAGTTTCTTTGAATTGATTCCGTATCTTCTGCCTATCCATTAGTCTACAGCTTCAACCCTGAACCAGTCGTAATCTCCCCATCCTGAATCATTGATCTGTGATTCCCTGGTACAGAAAAGACCGGCTTTAGCGCCGATCCATTGTCCCACCTCAGCCTGAAATTCAGGCCCGGCATCAGTAAATTTTTTGCCGTCTGTGCTGTAGCTAAAGCGGCATTTAGCTCCATCTGTTATTTTAGCGCGGAGATAAACGGCAGCATCTTTTACTTTGGTAATAACCAGTTCATTCTCTGTTTTGCCTTTATGAGCGTTCTGGCAAATGCCTTGTACAAGATAAATTCCGTCTTTTTTATTTCTGAGAGCAAGGATAGCATAACTCTGTCCCATGATGATCAGGCCGGTGCGTTCATTTTCAATCTTTGGGTTAGGAGTAAATGTAAGCTTTGTGGTTACCATGAAATTGTCGGCGGGAAACTTTTGCATTAATACATTTGGAACATCCCATAGGTTCTTTGCATCTTCAGGTACCTTATCAGAATAGAGCCTTAATGTTCCTTTAGCCGGGTTCATCATAGCCCAGGTAGCTTTAGGGTTTGCCTGCCACTGCCATTGGAGCCCAAAAGCACGATCATTAAACTCATCACTTTCAGCCGGTGTTGCGATGGGATATGTTTTTCCCACATCCGGTTTCTTATAGGTCAGAACAGGTTCGCCTTTACCGTCGCCATCTTTATCGATACCGGTTACAGGCCAGTCATTTACCCATTTCATGGGCTGCAGGTGCACCACTCGTCCATAGGCCTCCTTATCCTGAAAATGCAGGAACCAATCCTCTCCCTTCTGAGTGGTAACCCAGGCGCCCTGATGAGGGCCGTTTACTGATGATTTTCCCTGGTCCATTACTACTTTACGCTCATAAGGGCCATAAATATTTTTAGACCGTAATACCAGTTGCCATCCGGTGGAGACACCTCCGGCAGGTGCGAATATGTAGTAAAAGCCGTTTCGCTTGTAGAATTTAGGGCCTTCTATTGTTGGGTCGGTTTCATGCCCATCGTAAACCAGAACGCCTTCGTCAAGGGCTTTGGAACCATCTTCGCTTAGTTTTTTTACTGCGATGATGCTTTTTATACCGGCCCTGCTTCCGGCATAGGCGTAAACGAGATATACCTGTCCGTTGTCGTCCCAGAGAGGGCAGGGGTCGATGAGTCCTTTTCCACTTTCTACTAATACAGGCTCAGACCACGGGCCTTCCGCATTTTTTGCTTTGGTAAGATAAATGCCAAAATCAGGATCGGGATAATAGATATAGAACTCGTTGTTGTGATACCTTATCGATGGTGCCCAGACACCATTTCCGTGCTGCGTTTTTTCAAAATGTTCGAACGGAGGCTGGCGTTTAAGGGCATGAGTTAAAATAGTCCAGTTAACCAGGTCTTTTGAGTGAAGGATGGGCAGGCCCGGCACGGCATCAAAGCTGGAGGCCACAAGGTAAAAATCATCACCCACGCGGATGGCGTCGGGGTCTGAATAATCGGCATTGAGAATAGGGTTTTTATAGGTGCCGTTACCCTGGTCGGCTACCCAGACTTTAGATACATATGGTTTTTCAGCCGGTGAACCCGCCGGATTACCGGCTGCCTTCGGTTGTGCAAATAGCTGCGGCGTGATCAGAAGGAGCAATGCGCTTATACTAAAGTACTTCATGTTAGTAATAATTAGTTGTTTAGTGTTTGCGGGGAAGGATCCCAGTTGATTTTACCTGAGAAAATATTTTGCAGAGTATATGTTTTAATCTCTTTTGATGTCAGTTGCTTTTCCCAGGATACACGGTCTGTATTTTTTGCACCTTCTCCCCTGCATTGATATTCGGCATATAAAACAGTTTTTTCATTTTCAGGGTTCCTCCAGTTATCCCATCCTTCGGGACGAATATGATTTCCCATTTCTGTTCTGATAAATACTGTTTTTGCATTCGGGCGCCAGGGCCGTCCAAGGAATACATTTTGTGCTTCGGGAGCGGCAATTAAGCGGCAATCAAAAAAAACATAGCCGAATTTCTGATTGGGAGTGGTTGAAGCAGCTGTAATATACGAGTTAGTAAGGCTTTTAATGGTGCAGTTCTGAAAAACAGCAGTGGCTTCGCCGAAGATAAAATCGGTGGTACCTTCGATATAGCAGTTAACATAATACTGCCGGCTGCTTTCTGTTGCTGCATATAATGTATCCTGGTTACCTTTCAGATCACAGTTTTTTATTATTATCCGGTCGCCCTCTGCATGAAGTGCTACTGCCTGGCCTACTCTTCCTGCTGTATTTTCAATAGTGAGGTTCTCGGCTGTAAAATCGTCGCCCTGAACCAGAACAGTGTAGGAGGTGTAGGTAGAGAACTTATCTTTCCCATAGGCATCTTTCCCTCCGGGGTAATCTTTTCCTGAATAATCATTGCTCGTAATGATTGTGTTTTCGCGGTTTTCACCTATCAGGGAAATCTTTGTTTTCCAGGACGGGATCACCAGTTTTTCGTGATAAATACCTTTTTTAATAAAGATTTTTACCTGCTGCTGAGAAAGATCACGAACTGCATTAACGGCCTCCTGGATGGTTTTGAAATTGCCGCTGCCATCCTGTGCCACCGTAAAAGATGACGGGTACTGCTGAGGCTGCGCATTGGAATGAATTGCAGAAAGCAGGATGAAAAACAGGTACAAGTGCTGAACGGATAGGAAATCAGTTTTGAGAAACTGGAAAAAGCCTTTTCCTGATAACGGATTGCCTATTTTTTTTTGTTTTATATAACAGGTCATATTGGTAGTTACAGATTGAAAACAATAAAGAATTAATTAACAAGATTAGTAAGTTTTATGGAGGGAAGGGAGATAAAAGAATAAAAATTTGTGCAATCGTTCCCGGCCGGAGTAGTATAGGCCTTCTGATAAACAGTTGATATATTATCATTTAAAAACCTCTCAACAGAACATAACTGAAAAGGGGCAGCTTCATAAGTAAAAAGTATGGTTTCGGATTGTAACAGGCGTGATGAAGGACCTTTTAAAAAAAAGCCCCGGTTTTCACATGAAAAACTGAGGCTTTTATTGAAATTTTAGTAATTGAAAAAGGGCTCTTTCGACTTATGAAACAGACCCGTTCTGTATAATAAGCCGGTGGATTATTCGTTTGCGGCTTTGCCAAGAGAGGCTAATATTCCACCGTCTACATATAGTATATGGCCGCTTACAAAGTCGGATGCTTTGGAAGAAAGGAAAATTGCGGCTCCCTGCAGGTCTTCCTGTTCGCCCCAGCGTGCAGCGGGTGTGCGGCTGATAATAAAGTCATTAAAAGGATGTCCGTCAACACGGATCGGAGCAGTTTGCGAAGTGGCAAAGTATCCTGGGCCAATGCCGTTTACCTGGATATTAAACTGAGCCCATTCTGTTGCGAGATTTTTGGTTAACATCTTTAATCCGCCTTTTGCGGCAGCATAAGCGCTAACCGTGTTTCTGCCTACTTCACTCATCATGGAGCACATGTTGATTATTTTTCCGGCACGGCGCTCGATCATGTATTTGCCGATCTGTTTGGCCATAATAAACGGACCGGTAAGGTCGATTTTCAGCACCTGCTCCCAATCGGCTACTTCCATTTCCGTAACGGGAATGCGTTTGATGATTCCGGCATTATTAATGAGGATGTCTATCGGACCGATCTCTGTTTCGATTTTATCAACGTAAGTTTTTACCGCAGCTTCGTCTGTGACATCGAAAACAAAGCCATATGCTTTTATTCCGTTAGCGGCATATTCTTTAATAGCATGATCAAGCTTTTCCTGAGAAATGTCGTTAATGATGATTTGCGCGCCGGCATTAGCCAGCCCTGTTGCCATAGCCATTCCCAGGCCATGTGTTGCACCGGTTACCAGTGCCCTTTTACCTGTAAGATCAAAAAGTGATAGTGACATATTTTGGATTTTTATTATTATAACTGATTTATTGAGTTCTTTTTAAATCCTCTTCTTCGATTATGTGATTTTCCGGAGAGGTTTAACAGCACAGTTTATAAGCAGGGCAAATATATATATTGATCGTCAATACTTTTTCACAAAATTGATTTCTAAAGAAAAAGCTGTTATTCATGTTTTCATATCTTATCTATAAACGCTAATTTGCGGGCGCATTAACCTCTTAAATTATTTATGGGCAAAGATTCTTTATTTGATTTAACCAATAAGGTTGCTCTGGTAACCGGCTGCAACAGGGGGATTGGAAAAGCGATGGCTGAGGCCCTGGCAGAAGCGGGTGCGGATATTATAGGGGTGTCGTCTTCTCTTCAGCTTAGCGGGAGTGAAACGGAAAAAGCTATCCATGAGCGCGGAAGAAAATTTAAGGCATACCAGTGCGATTTCGGACGCAGGCAGTCTGTTTACGATTTTTTGAAGAAGGTGCAGGCCGAGAATCCGGTTATTGATATTCTTGTAAATAACGCCGGGATCATTTTAAGACAGCCTGCTGCTGAACATTCTGATGAATACTGGGATAAAGTGATTGATATCAATCTTAACAGCCAGTTCATTCTCAGCCGTGAAATAGGCGCAGGGATGATTAACCGGGGTAGCGGAAAGATCATTTTTACGGCGTCGTTGTTAACTTTTCAGGGAGGAATAGATGTTCCGGGATATGCAGCGAGCAAAGGTGCCATTGGGAGCCTTGTAAAGGCCCTGTCGAACGAATGGGCCTCAAAAGGGGTTAATGTAAATGCCATCGCACCCGGATATGTTTCGACGGACAATACGGAGGATCTGAGAAATAACCCCGAGCGGAGCAGTGCTATTCTCGGAAGGATTCCTGCAGACAGATGGGGTGAGCCGGAGGACTTTAAAGGCCCGGTAGTGTTTCTTGCTTCGAAAGCTGCTGATTATGTGCATGGCACAATCCTGACGGTAGACGGCGGCTGGATGGGAAGATGATTTGGGGGTTGCAGGTTGCGGGTTGAAAGTTGAAAGTTGAAAGTTGAAAGTTGAAAGTTGAAGGTTGTGGGTTGAAGGGCGTTGGGGGTGCAGGTATCAATCGTAGGGAAGGTCCGGATGTTGCCTCACAGGAGTGAAACGGGTTATTTTATTTTAACATAACATTGAATATAACAAATAAATACTATGATAATGAATCAACGATATGCACAGAGCCCGAAAGAGGTTGCAGGTTTAAATACTGCAGAACTCCGTGCAAATTTTTTGTTAGAGGATCTGATGCAGCCGGATCAGTTCAGTTTTACGTATTCTCATTACGACAGGGCAATAGTTGGCAGCGTTGCGCCTGTTAATCAGGAGCTTGAACTGCCGGTTTATGAGAATCTGAGAGCGGATTATTTTCTTGAACGCCGCGAACTGGGTATTATTAACGTTGGCGGCACCGGCGAAGTGAGTATTGACGGTACTGTTTACCAGGTTAGTAAACTTGATGCTGTATATGCCGGAAAAGGAAGCAAGTCGGTAAAATTTAAAAGCACTTCACCGGGCGATCCGGCAAAGTTTTTCCTTTATTCTGTTCCCGCTCATAAGGAATTCCCTCATCAGTTGATTAAGAAGGAAAATGCTTCTCCGACGACTGTTGGAAGCAAGGACACGGCAAATGAACGTACCATTTATAAGTATATCCATCTGGAAGGTGCTAAAAGCTGCCAGTTGGTAATGGGTCTGACCATTTTAAGTACCGGCAGCGTATGGAACACCATGCCTTCGCATGTGCACGACCGCAGGATGGAATCTTATTTCTATTTTGATGTGCCTGCAGACCAGGTTGTATTTCATTTTATGGGACAACCCCAGGAAACACGCCATCTTGTAGTTCAGAACCATCAGGCTATTATTTCACCTCCATGGTCTATCCATTCAGGAGGCGGCACATCAAATTATGGATTTATCTGGGCTATGGCAGGAGAAAATCTGGTGTATTCGGATATGGATGCGGTAGCGATAAAAGATTTGAGATAGGTTTCGCTGGCCGTTCTTTAACGGTGGTTACCTGTCGGCAGCAAAGCTGCTTTTATCTGTTGTTTAAGCCTGTAACTTTGGTAAATCTTAAAGTTACAGGCTTTTTTATTTATCAGCATTTTATAAGTTATAAGTATAAAACGCATGAAATTCTTTCTTTTATAAAAAGTGTAACAGGCCATTTTATCTTTAACATAACACCAATTACCTTATTGTTCTTCAATGATCACGATGAAGATGTACGTTTTATCAGGAAACGCTTTTTCAGCCATTCACGAACGGGCTCGTCATAAAGTTTAAGACAGGCGTAAGCAACAGTAATGCTGACAATAAATAATAGTATACCCGCTGGAATACCATAGTGAGGCGGGACTTTGTTATCTACTACCCAGGCGGTATAAAGGTAAATCAGCGGATAATGGGTAATATACAACGGATAGGAAATGCCGCCAAAGAATTTGCATATTTTGTGTGAATACCTGCCTTTTATGTTGCCTCCGGCTCCCATCGAAACAATGACCGGGAAAAGGACGATGATACAGAATGCCTCATACAGCCCATTCATCCACAAATGCTTTTCGTCCCCGATCCGTGGAATGCAAAGAATGATAATAACCAGCAGGCTACATACCCAAAATGCGCCTTTTATATGGATCAGCTTGCCCATACGCGAAAGTAATACGCCCGCAAAAAAGGGATAAAGTAAACGGGTAAAGCCAATACTGAGCTGGGTTTTATCGATGCTCCAACCTCCGATAACATCGCCGCGGGGACCCATTACAGTATAATGGATAAGTAAACAGGCTGATAAAAAAACAAATACAGCAAGGGTCGTTTTAGAGAATTTCCGGATGAACAACGCATAAAGAATGTTAGCAATATATTCAAAAAACAATGACCAGGCCGGGCCATTCAGGGGATGCATCTCCTGCCAACCGCGAATATCCATTGAAGGAAGTATAGGAATTAATGTAAAACTGACCAGCATTACAAGCAGCATCATCCATACAGGCGTTTGATTAATAAGCGAAAACAATGCGCCTCCCTGGAAATAGAATAGTAATGCGCCAATTATGGATCCCATAATAACCATCGGCTGCAAACGAATAAGACGACGCTTGTAGAAATCCCATTGGGTCATTTTGCCCCACCGGTCATCATAAGCATATGCTACGACGAACCCCGACAACAGGAAAAAGAAGTCGACCGCCAGATAGCCATGGTTAATGATTTGCTTAAAGCGGTTCCCATCAGCGTAAGCTTCAAAGGTGTGAAAAACAACCACAAAGAGGGCCGCTACGCCGCGTAAGCCGTCCAGAATTTCATAATGGCTTTTTGATTCGGGATAGGTAGAATTTTTTATAGGTGTAACAATATCTTTTTGACCAGACAGTAACACGGAAGAGTTTGCCGCCATTATAAGGATATAAGATTTTTCATATTCAACAGTTAATCTGATGTTTTAAATTGATCATTAAGGCAAATGTCTAAAATAATTTCATATCCATCTAAAATAATTTAAGAATATATAGGAAGGAGGTAGTTAATAAGAAGGAGGTTGTAAATTGAAAAAACGGTAGGTTTTAATCGCAAAATAAAAACAAGAAACAACCTCCGTGACAAAAGTGAATTCATTCTGCCAGGCAACAGTAACAAGATACTCATAATTTCCGGGAACGATTGCATAAATTGTTTTCCTGTTTCTTTTGGAGCTAATGAATAATAAATGTAACATTGTTGTTGGGGAAGGCTAATCCAATATAAACCTGGAAACCATCTGAATATTCTGGCAGATTGGTCATTTGAACTTCTCTTTTTTAATTTTAAGGATCAGGAATATTCTGTATGAAAGTGGATAAGAAGGATTTCAATAACGGGTTGATGAGTATGCAGGTACGGATCTCACAGGGGGATGAGCAGGCCTTTGAAGAAATATATCTTTACTATCATAAGAGGCTCATATCCTTTTCAAAAAACTTTACCAGGTCTGCCGAGTTAGCTGAAGAGGTTGTGGAAGATGTTTTTATAAAATTATGGAGCAGGCGGGAGGCTATCATTAACATACAGAATCTGACTGTTTATTTATATTCTGCAACCAAGAATCAATCGCTGAATGCCTTGTCGGGAGAAGCGCGGCGTTTTGTGACAGAATCACTTGATCTTACCGATCCGGACAGTCATCCGGAATACAATACTCCGCACGATCTGCTTGTAACCTCCGAAATTATGCAAACGATGCGGCGCACGGTTGATTTACTGCCCGACAGGTGCAAGATAATCTTTCAGTTGATCCGTGAAGACGGCCTTAAATATAAGGAAGTGTCTGAAATTCTGAATATTTCTGTCAATACGATTGATGCGCAGATGGCCATTGCAGTAAAGAGACTATGTGCTGCTCTTGGAGTTGAGAAGAGCAGAAAAAACCCGGTTTATTCATCCCGGTAAAATAAAATAAAATAAAATTCTTTTAGTAGATACCTTAAAAAAACCTGTCTTTATAGAAAAAGGCAGGATTACCTCCTCATGGATAAAAGAGACAGGATATGGATTTTGATGGCCCGTGCTTTAAGCGGTGAGTCGACTCAACAGGAAAAGGATGAGTTGCTGAGCCTTCTTAAGCATGATCCGGAATTGCATCGGCAATACCGTATGCTTAAAAAATTATGGAATGCGGGGGCTGATACGGATTTAATTTCCGGTGAAGAATACACCGAAAAGTCGCGAGTGCGCAATATATTAAAGCGTGGGGAGGAGGAAAGATCGACGGATGCTGAAACAGGTAAAGGAATTGAAGGAAGAATCAGACGTTTATTTTTCAGTCGTACCATGCAGTTTGCTTATGCTGCAGTTATTGCCATGGTACTGATCGTGTTTTATTATCCTGCGCCAGATGCTAAGGATGTTGTTAAGAAGCAGGAGGTAGTGGCGGTGCAGAACGGTTCGAGAACAAAACTTCTTCTTCCGGATGGTTCCAGTGTATGGTTAAACGGTGATTCGAAATTATATTATGATCCGGCTTTTGCGGGCAGCCTGCGGGAAGTATATTTAGAAGGGGAGGCTTTTTTTGATGTGGTGAAGCAGCCAAAGCGGCCGTTTATTGTTCATGCAGGCAAAATTAGTATAAAAGTTTTAGGCACAGCATTTAACGTTAAATTTTATAAGGAAGATAAGAATATTGAGACTACTCTTTTAAGGGGTAAGATTGAAGTGTCTGAAGGCTTAAAAGGAACCGGCAAGCATATATTGCTGAAGCCTAACCAAAAACTTATTGTTCCTGTTGCAGTCACTTCCGCTTTAATGCCGGAGAGGGAAGAAGCTAAAATTATCAATTTGGATGTCCGGCTGAAAGAAAATGAACATATTGAAACTTCCTGGATTTATAACCGTATTGAGTTCAGAGGTGAAAACTTTGAAGAACTGGCCAGAAAGCTTGAAAGGTGGTATAATGTTACGATTGAGTTTGAAGATGAGCGGTGTAAAGAATTGAAATTTAATGGCTCATTTGAAAAAGAAACGATAGAGGAAGCTTTTAATGCCCTGCAGAAGGTAGGAGCATTTACATTTAAAATACATGGAAATGAAATATTTGTTAAGTCATCTGAATAATCTGTATCCGGGCTAACAGAAAAAGGAAACGGAGAATGTTGACGCATTCCCCGTTTCCGGAGCAGATTAAATTTTTTATTGGAGTCCAACCCTGACAAGTTGGTTTGTTTAATTTAACCTAATGTAAAAGTATGAAATGTTTTTTTACGATTTCACAAAAATCGTTTGTGAAAAAACTTGTCCTCACTATGAAACTAACCATATTGCTGATAACGATTTTTACGGTAACAGTATCGGCGGCAGGTTTTTCGCAAAATAAGATTAACCTGGAAGTTAAAAAAATTGCTATTGCAGATGCGATCAGCCAAATAGAAGGAAAAACAACCTACCGTTTTCTTTATAATGAAAATCTTCAGGGGATCAGAAATAAGGTTTCTGTAAAGCTTTCAGATGCATCGATTGATGCAACTATGGAAGAGTTATTGAAGGAAAGCGACCTTACTTATCAGGTTCTTGATAATCAATTGGTAGTAATTAAAAGTAAAACGGAAGCCCTGGCTGATATTGCAGTAACAGGAAAGGTTGTTGATGAGAAGGGTGAAGAACTGATAGGTGTATCTGTAAAAATAAAAGGAACAAACAGAGGTGTTTCAACAGATGTAACCGGAAGCTTTAAACTGACTGCACCGGAAAATGCCGTATTGGTCTTTACTTATGTTGGATATGGAAATCTGGAAGTTCCCCTGAATGCAAGACGCACATTACGGGTTGTTCTGAAGGCTTCCAACAGTCAGCTTGATGAAGTTGTAGTAATTGGCTATGGAACGGTTAAGAAAAAAGACCTTACAGGTTCTGTAGCGTCGGTAAGTGCTGATGTTATTGCTGCTGCACCAGTTTCATCAGCATTGGAAGCAATTGCAGGCCGGGTTTCGGGTGTACAAATATCTACTACAGAGGGCTCTCCCGACGCGGCCCTGACCGTAAGGGTCAGAGGAGGCGGTTCTATTACCGGAGATAATTCACCTTTATATATAGTTGACGGATTTCCTGTTAGTTCAATTTCAGATATTGCCCCGGGAGATATAGAATCTATTGATATATTAAAGGATGCTTCATCTGCTGCTATCTACGGTTCGAGAGGGGCCAATGGAGTAGTTCTGATCACAACTAAAAATAGTAAAACAGGTAAGACCATCATTAGTTATAATATGTTTACAGGAGCAAGGGAGCTTGCAAAAAAGCTGGATGTGTTATCTCCACTGGATTATGTAACCTGGCAATATGAACGGTCGCTTCTTGATAAAAGCCCAACGGATTATACAAAATTTTTCGGAAATTTCCAGGACATCGATTTGTATGCTAATGTACCGGCCAATGACTGGCAGGAAATAATTTTCGGGCGTACCGGGACCACCTATAATCAAAATTTAAGTATTAGTGGAGGGGGAGAAAAAACAAAGTTCAGCATTAGCCATAGTTTTGTAAAGGACAAAGCTATTATGCAGCTTTCTGATTTTGAAAGACAGAACCTTAATTTCAAACTAACTCATAAATTATATGATAAGTTAACATTGGATTTTGGAGCGCGTTATGCAGATACTAAAATTAACGGAGGCGGAGCTAATGAACAAAATGAAGTTTCTTCGGCAGATTCCCGTTTAAAAAATGCGATGATTTATCCTTCAATCCCGGTTGCAGGATTAACAAACAGCACGGAAACAGATGATGAGTTTAATTTATATAATCCTCTGGTTTCTATCTCGGATAATGACCAGTATATTCACCGGAAGACATTCAATTTAAGTGGTGCTCTTAATTATGAAATAGTTGACAACCTCAGATTTCGTTCGGAAGTTGGCTATGATGCTTATCGGAATGATCAGGATCGTTTTTATGGTACAACGACCTATTATGTAAGAAATGTTCCTGCAAGTGGAAACCAAAATCTGCCGGCTGTTATTTTTACCAACACAAACAACAATACCTTTAGAAATACGAATACATTAAACTATGATTTTAAAAAGTTTTTAAATAAAGATCATAACCTGAATGTTTTAATTGGTCAGGAGTTTATTAAAACAGAATCGCAGGTTCTTACTACCACCGTTCACGGGTTCCCGGAATCATTCACTTTTCAAAATACCAGAAAATTATCTACACAGGGTAAAGCAAATTCTACAGATAATTACTTCTCTCCCGATGATAAATTAATGTCTTTTTTCGGAAGAACAAATTATGATTATCAAGGTAAATATTTGCTAAGTGCAACTTTCAGGGCTGACGGTTCTTCAAAATTTTCAGACGGTAACCGTTGGGGCTATTTTCCATCCGTTTCCGGTGCCTGGAGAATTTCGCAGGAAGATTTTATGGAAACCACTAAGTCGTGGTTAACAGATTTAAAACTTAGGGCAAGCTACGGAGAGGCAGGTAATAATGGAATTCCTCCGGGACAAATGGCTCAAACATTCAATAATTCGACTACCACATGGGTAAATGGTTTTAGTAATTACTGGGCTGCATCTAAGACAATGGCTAACCCTGATTTAAAATGGGAAACCACTGTTACAAAAAATGTCGGACTTGATTTTTCATTGTTAAATTCCAGAATAAATGGTACAATCGATGCCTATCTGAATCGTACAAAGGACTTACTTATCCAATATCCTGTTTCAGGAACAGGATACGATTTTCAGTATCGTAATTTGGGCGAAACGCAGAATAAAGGTATTGAATTATCTTTAAACTGGAGTGCTTTAAGAAAAAAGAACTTCGATTTAACTTTAAATGCTAATATCGCTTTCAACAGAAATAAAGTTATTTCATTGGGAGGCATTCAGAATGTTCCGGGTACTTCGGGATGGGCTTCATCAGAAATTGGCACTGACTATCTGGTGGAGGAAGGCGCCTCTGTTGGAAGGATTTATGGTTATCAGAGTGATGGAAGATATGAAGTCTCTGATTTTGACAATTATAATGCTACTACAGGAAATTGGACTTTGAAGGCAGGTGTAGCAGATGCAAGTTCTGTAATTGGAACCATTCGCCCCGGATCAATGAAATTAAAAGATCTTACGGGTGAGGGAGTAGTTGACGTAACGGATAGAACAGTTATTGGGAACGCTAATCCTTTAAACACCGGAGGATTTTCCGTCAATTCGAGAATATTTAATTTTGATATAGGGGCCTATTTTACCTGGAGCTATGGAAATGATGTGTATAATGCCAATAAAATAGAATACACTTCTACTAGTAAGTATCATTCCAGGAATATGATTTCAATCATGGAGAGCGGGAATCGCTGGACAAACTTACGTGCTGACGGCACAATAAGCAATGATCCTGCTGAGCTGGAGGCCATGAACAGTACTACTACACTGTGGTCTCCTTATATGAAAAGCTTTGTTTTGAGCGACTGGGCCGTAGAAGATGGTTCGTTCTTGAGATTAGGAACGGTGACGTTGGGTTATACCCTTCCAAATGCTATAGCATTTAAATTAAAAATGAAGAAGCTAAGAATATATGCTTCCGGATATAATTTATGGCTATGGACAAATTATTCAGGGTTTGATCCAGAAGTTTCTACCAGACGTAAAACGGCGCTAACTCCGGGTGTGGATTATTCTGCATATCCGAAAAGCCAGTCTTATATATTGGGTCTTAATGTTAATTTTTAGTAATCTATTTAGTTAAGGAAATGAAAAAGATTATCAATATATTATTAATAATTGCAGGTCTTACTTTTGTAAGCAGTTGTAAGGACACACTGGATGCTCCTACCCAGTCATCATTGGATGAATCTGTTATTTTTTCGACCCCCAGTTTAGCTGAAGGAGCTATAGCAGGGATTATACAATCATTTGGAGAAACAAACTCTTATCGCGGAAGATTTTTAGTTTACTACGGCATCAATACAGATGCTGAAGTGTACAATAGCCTAAAATCGGTAGGTGATGACAAAGCCAGATTGTCTAATTATAATACTAACGTAAATAATGGCCAAATGAATACTGCCGATAATGTATGGGCTAAATTGTATGAAGGGGTTGAAAGGGCTAATCTGGCAGTAAGAGGTTTAAGAACTTACGGTAAAGTTCAAAGCAATCCTCAGTTGGCACAGATACTGGGTGAGATATTAACGCTAAGGGCTGTTTTGTATAGTGATTTGATAAAGGGTTGGGGAGATGTGCCTGCCAGGTTTGAACCGATCGCTGCAGAAACCATGTATTTGCCCAGAAGCGACAGGGATGTTATCTACAAACAATTGCTGGCAGATCTGGATGAAGCAGCAACTTTATTGCCATGGCCTAATGAAACCTCTGTTACTACTTCAGTGGAACGTGTAAATAAGGCCTTTGCAAAGGGGTTAAGGGCCCGGCTTGCTTTAGCCGCCGGAGGATATGCGCAACGTTTAGACGGAACGGTACGTTTGAGTTCAGACCCGGACCTGGCTCCTGATAAAATGTATGCCATAGCGAAAAAGGAATGCCTTGATATCATTAACAGCGGAACCCTGAAGTTGCTTGGTTTTGAAGAAGTTTTCAGAACATTAAATCAAGAGACGGGTAAAGCAGGCCTTGAATCTATGTGGGAAATTCCTTTTAGTGAAGGACGTGGCCGGGTAATTTTCGATTTGGGAGTTAAGCATACTACTACAGATAAGTATACCGGTCAGAATAAGGGTGGTACTAATGGTCCAAATCCGGTTATGCTGTATGAATATGATAAAGACGATGTTCGCCGGGATGTGAGCATAGTTCCTTACGAATGGACTAATGGAGTGCAGGTGCCTACCAATTTAAATAAGTTATATTTTGGTAAGTATCGCTACGAGTGGATGAAGAGAGTAGTTACTTCCACTAATGACGATGGTCTGAACTGGATGTATATGCGTTATGCAGATGTGATCCTAATGGCTGCTGAATCTATTAATGAGATCGACGGGCCTGCTGCCGCTGCACCATATTTACGAATGATCCGTGAAAGAGCCTTCCCTGGTAATACGCAAAAGGTAGACCAGTTTATGGCGCAGGTAGCAGCCTCAAAAACTACATTTTTTAATGCTATTGTAGATGAACGCGCTTTGGAGTTTACCGGAGAAATGCTCAGAAAGGCGGATCTGATCCGCTGGAACCTGCTCAGTACGAAATTAACTGAGGCAAAGAATAAATTACAGCAACTGGAAAACAGACAAGGCATATACGCTAGCCTGCCGTCTAAAATCTATTACAGAACCAAAGCGGATGGAGAAAGTGTGGAAATCTACGGTTTGAACTTTGGTGATACCGATGCAATAGGAGCTTCATTAGGGTATACGTCCAATAAAACGTGGACAATGACTTCAAGTGGTGATGTAGTCACTTTTTGGGATGCACTTTTTGTAAAAAATCCTGATGCCCAGCAAGTCTGGCCAATATGGCAGGTCTTTCTGGATTCATCAAATAAGATGTTAGATAATAAAAATTTGAACTTATAATTCATAATCTTATGAATACGAATAGAATATTAATGGTTATCTGGTTTTTGGCCGGCTTAATCAGCTTCTCAGGTTGCAAGGATGACATACTTCCTGAAATAACCACGCTGGACGTTAACAGGGCATTTTCGCCTACTGAGTTAGGAGTATCAGTTGTTAACAGAACAGGTGTTATGCTAACCTGGAAAGCAGTAAATAATGCAAAGTCGTATACTGTGGAAATTTTTGAAACCGCCGATTTTTCCGGATCTCCGGTAAAGAGGGTTGAAAATATTTCTTTTGATCAGGTTCCCTATACAATCTCAGGACTGGAAGGTGCAACGGCTTATTCAGTCAGAGTGAAAGCGGTTGGAGAAGGAATTGACGATTCTAAATGGGTTACCGCTACATTTAAGACAGATGAAGAACAAATCTTTCAAAATTTGACAGCCGCAGATCTTACCGCTAATAGTGTTACTTTGAGATGGATTATTCCTAATGACGTAACGCATATTATGATTGGTTCTACCAGATATAATATTACCGATCAAGAGAAGTTGGCTGGTGAGAAGACGATAGAAGGGCTAACCCCCAAGACCGCTTATACTGCCGTTTTGTATCTCGATACACGATTGCGCGGAAGTCTGACGTTTACAACTACCCCTCTTCTGCCTACCGGGCCTGGAGTGGTTCTGGTAGAAGCCGATGCTAACCTGGCAACTTTGATCCAGGCAGCTGTGGACGGAAATATTTTTGTACTTAGGGAAGGAACCAAGTATACGGCTGATGATCCAGTGTATATTCCGGCAAACGTTTCAATTACTATCTGGGGCGAAGTTGGGGCAACTATGCCGGTAGTGGCCTTTAACGGATTCAATCTTCCTGCCAATGCAGGCACGATTAAATTTGAGAATGTTGATCTTACCGGGTATCAGAATGGAGATGCTACGCAGACAAAGCGTAATTATGTCTTCAATCAGAGTGCCGCCTCAAATACCGATGCTATTGTATTTGAGAATTGCAGAATTAGAAACTTTACCAATGCAGTTGTCCGTTTACAGTCTGCAACAATAGAGAGTGTAACGGTCAACAATTGTACTGTTTATGATATTGGTGATAATGGTACTGCTGGTGGTAGTTATGCCTTTATACATACAACTGCTTCAAGTGGCAAAATCAATAATATCAGTATTGCTAACAGCACTTTTTATAAGATTGCTTACGGACTCATAGTGCATAGCGCCGCTTCTTCTCAATCAGTTCTTGTAGAAAATTGTACGTTCAATAACATAATAGGGGACGCCAGGTATTTCATTGATTATAATACAGGAAATAGCGTTTCTTCCTTTGTGTTAAGCAACAACATAATAGGAAAAACATTCTCTCCCGCGGGTTCAGGAAGAGGTATTCGGGCAGGAACCAGTCCTTCAGTTACTAATACATATAAAACCAGTGACGCTGTTTTTTCAGCAAACCTAATACCAAATATCAAGTCGTATCTTAATGCAAGTACCAGCTTGTTTACAGATCCGGATAATGGTAATTTCCTGATAAAGGATGGTGCATTTGCTGGAAAAGGTGATTCAGGGGATCCCCGATGGAGACCATGATAATGCTGCGTAATTGATAAAGTGATAGAAATAATCACTATTATATTAAAGGAGCAACTCTCAAGGAAAGAGAGTTGCTCCTTTGTCCTTATTGAGTTCTGCTTTATATTAAAAACCAATTTCTATGAAATCTAAATGTATAGTTCTATTAATGACGGGGATATTCCTGCATTTAATTGTTTCAGGATGTAAGAAAAATACAACGCGCTATGGAATCGGTGGAACAGTAGAGAAAGAAACAGATACCGGTAATCCTGTTCCTGTACAGGAAACAGCGCTGGCTTTTCCCGGGGCCGAAGGGTATGGTAAAGTGGCGACCGGGGGCAGAGGAGGCAAAGTGGTTAAAGTAAGTAACCTGAACGATTCCGGCACAGGAAGCCTTAGAGAGGCTATTAATACCAGTGGTGCCAGGATTGTCGTATTCGAAGTATCCGGGAATATAAAATTGAAAAGCAGGCTTCAGATAAAGAACGGCGATATCACTATCGCTGGTCAAACCGCTCCCGGAGATGGTATATGTATTCAGGATTACGAGTTAAATGTCGCTGCGAATAACGTAATCATTCGTTTTTTGCGCTTCAGGATGGGCGACCTTACTCAAAATGAGCAGGATGCCCTATGGGGAAGGTATTGTGAGAAAGTAATTATCGATCATTGTTCTATGAGCTGGTCGATTGATGAGTGCAGTTCCTTTTATGCCAATAAAGATTTTACCATGCAGTATTGCATTCTCTCGGAAAGCCTTAATAAGTCTTTTCACGAGAAAGATGATCACGGCTATGGTGCAATATGGGGCGGTACCAATGCTACATTTCATCATAATCTTTTAGCGCATCATAATAGCCGCAATCCAAGGTTCGACGGAGGGAATAGAACAGGAACAGGTAAAAGTCCTTTCGGCATTGATCTCGTGGATTACCGGAATAACGTTATCTATAACTGGGGCAGCAACAGTGCCTATGGGGGAGAGAACGGTCAGTATAATATGATTGCAAATTATTATAAGCCAGGTCCGGGAACTGAGGCCAGCAAGACTAAACGTATTATGCAAATATCCATGGAAGCCGATATTGCAAATTATCCGCCCGGGTATGGTTCGTTTTACATTGCAGGAAACTATGTAAACGGCAATACGGCAGTAAGCAGTGATAACTGGAATGGAGGTGTTGATCTTACAGCAGGTGTAGTTCTGGCCAGCGCAAAGGCAAATACTGCCTATACTGCAGAAGCAATAACACAGCAGACAGCAGAGGATGCATATGCCAGGGTACTTAACCTCGCCGGCGCCAGTTTTAAAAGAGACGCCGTAGATACCCGTGTTGTCAATGAAGTGAGAACCGGGACCGTAACTTTTAATGGTTCAAAAACAGGCAAAAAAGGAATTATAGATTCGCAGAACGATGTGGGAGTCTGGCCTGTACTGGCTCAGACTGCCATACCTAAAGATACTGACGGAGATGGCATGCCTGACGATTGGGAGATTTCTAATAAGCTGGACCCTAATAAAGCAGATGCAAATGGAAGAAATTTAAGTACAGGATATGATAATATTGAAGTTTATGTTAACAGTCTTGTCAAAAGTATTATATCGGAACAGTTGAAATAATAACAGAAGAAGAAATTCAATGCAATTTTTGAGAGAAGTACAGGCACAGAAGTAAAGTACGGAGATTGGCTAATTCCGGCGCTTGCAGAAAAAAGTACGGTTTTCTGAGGCCCTTTATAAGAAACGATTTATAGTAAGGGTCTTTTTCCAAGTCTTTTTCCGATAACGATTGCGTAAATATTTCTGCTTAAATCATTTTTATTTACCCTTAAAGTCAGTAGACTTGCTTCAAACTATTAAAAATCCATTTTATACTAACCAGCGATTAAGGAACTTAGATACCGGCTGATTAAATGGAATGTTATGAGGTGGTCTGAGATGTATAATTCTATTAGATAATGAAATACCTGAAAATATTAACAGCATCCCTTATGACGGTAACGTCGTTCTTAACCATGATGAACGGTTACTCCCAACAGAACAGCACGCAACCCTGGCCTGTTGCTGATCTGCCTGTTGTTGAGGTTCCGGTTTTTAAGGCCGATACGTTCAATGTGGTTAAATACGGCGCGGTAAGCGATGGGATAACACTTAACACTGCCAGTATTAATACTGCAATTACGGCCTGTTCTGAGAATGGAGGGGGCGTTGTGCTTATTCCGGCAGGATTATGGCTTACCGGTCCTGTGGAGCTGAAGAGTAATGTGAACCTGCATTTAGCAAGCGATGCGGTATTATCTTTTACAAAAGATTTTAACCAGTATAAACTCATTGAAACAAGCTGGGAAGGTGTGGGTGCCATGCGGAATCAATCACCAATTTCAGGAACTAATCTTGAAAATATTGCGATTACCGGGAATGGAATTGTAGATGGAAACGGAGACGCATGGAGAATGGTAAAAAAAGATAAGCTGACCGCGTCGCAATGGGAAAAGCTGCTGGCCTCGGGAGGGGCATTAAGTACAGATAAGAAAACCTGGTACCCATCAGAAAAATCATTAAAGGGGTCTATTTCAAAAAGTCCCTGTGTTATTTCGGAAGGAAAGACATTGAAGGACTATGAGGATATAAAAGACTTTCTTCGTCCGAACCTGCTGGTGCTTACACGGTGTAAAAAAATCCTGCTGGAAGGAGTAACTTTTCAGAACTCGCCTGCCTGGAACCTTCATCCCCTGATGTGCGAAAATATTACTTTAAGGAATGTAAATGTTAAAAATCCATGGTATGCGCAGAATGGCGATGGTATTGACGTTGAATCCTGCAAAAATGTTCTGATAGAGCATAGTGTATTTGATGTTGGCGACGATGGGATCTGCATCAAATCCGGCCGGGATGAGCAGGGTCGCAAAAGAGGGATGCCTACAGAAAATGTAATGGTAAGGAATTGTGTGGTTTATCATGCCCATGGCGGTTTTGTTGTTGGCAGTGAAATGTCGGGAGGCGCCCGCAATCTTTTTGTTACCGATTGTACATTGATAGGTACTGATATCGGGCTGCGTTTTAAGACTACGCGCGGAAGAGGAGGTGTCGTTGAAAAGGTATATATTAAAAATATAACAATGAAAGATATACCCGGCGATGCTATTCTTTTTGATATGTATTATGAGGCAAAGGACCCGGTTCCTCTTACAGGAGAAAAGAGGGAAGCACCAAAAGTGGTGAAACTGCCGGTAACAGAAGCTACTCCGCAGTTTAGGGATTTCCATGTGAGTAATGTAGTGTGCGATGGTGCAGACAGGGCCGTTTTTGTAAGAGGCCTTCCTGAAATGAGTATCAACTCTGTTTACCTGGAGAATATGACGCTGAAGGCCAGGAGAGGAATTGAAATGGAAGAAGCGAATGAAATACAGTTTAAAAATATTCGTTTAATTACCAATGATACAAAGCCGGTGATCAGTATTCAAAACAGCAACTCTCTCACTTTCGATAATATAGGATATAACGAAGGTTCTGATCTGCTCTTTTCTGTTAACGGAAGCGGCAGTGCCAATATAACTGTATTAAATACCAATGTAAGTAAGGCAAAAAGCCAGGCTGAGTTTAACTTTGGTGCAAATAAAAAGGCATTAAAAATTAAATAGAACTAATGAAAAGAATTTATCTGCTCGCTGTTTTTAGTTTATTATTAACTGTCCAGGCGGTTACCTCTTACTCTCAGACGAAGCCATTGTCTGAAAAAATGGCTGCTACTGTAATGGATATCTGGAGCGACTCCCTGTGGGTTGGCCGTCCGTTTAAATGGACCTATGACCAGGGCGTATTGCTGGAAGGTATTTCCGGCATCTGGCAGCGTACAGGCGACGGGAAATACTTTAACTATATAAAGAAGAGCATGGATCACTTTGTGCAGGCAGACGGATCTATCCGTACGTATAGCGCAGAGTCGGATAATATTGATAATATTAAAAATGGCAGGGCCCTGCTGTTATTGTATAAGGTTACTGGTCAGGAAAAATACCTGAAGGCATCCCAAATCCTGCGCAATCAGCTCAAAACACATCCGCGTACCCAGGAAGGCGGGTTCTGGCATAAGAAGATCTATCCTAACCAGATGTGGTTGGATGGGTTATATATGGGAGAGCCGTTTTATGCAGAATATTCTGCTATGATGAATGATACTGCTGCTTTTACAGATATTACCAATCAGTTTGTTTTTATGGAGAAGCATTCCCGTGACGCTGCTACCGGTTTAATGTATCATGGCTGGGATGAGTCGAAACAGGAACAATGGGCGAGTAAAACCACCGGACTTTCGGCACATGTATGGGGAAGGGCAATGGGATGGTATGGCATGGCCCTGGTAGATGTACTGGAATATTATCCGGAAAATCATCCGGGCAGAAAGCAGCTTCTGGATATCCTGAACCGCTATGCTGCAGCAGTGCAGAAAGCCCAGAATTCTTCTACAGGACTTTGGTATGATATTATGGATGCCCCGATGCGGAAAGGGAATTATTTTGAAGCCTCGGCTTCAAATATGTTCGTTTATACGTTTGCTAAGGCTGTAAGGCTTGGCTATCTTCCTTCATCATATTTTAAAGCTGCCCAAAAGGGATATGAGGGTATTAAAAAACAGTTTGTTGAAACGGTGGATGCCGGCAAAGTGAATCTTAAAGGAACGGTCAGCGTTTCTGGTCTGGGTGGAAAACCTTACCGCGATGGCAGCTTTGAGTATTATATGAGTGAAAAGGTAATTACCAATGATCCGAAAGGAGTAGGGGCATTTATGCTTGCAGCTAATGAAATGGAACTTGCTTCTATCCCTAAAACAGGAAAGGGCAAAACTGTTACTCTTGATTATTATTTCAATAATGAATGGAAAAAAGGCCCTTCCGGAGAAAGTGTCCGTTTTCACTATACCTGGGAAGATCAGGCTAACAGTGGGTTCTGGTTCTGGGGAAATGCTTTTAACTATACCGGAGCAAAGACCAGCAGTTTAACAGTTGCTCCCTCGGCTGCCAATTTAAAGAATTCTGATGTTTACATTATCGTCGATCCGGATAATGAAAAAGAGACGCCGCACCCGAATTTTGTAACAGGGAAGGATGCGGATGTTTTATATAACTGGGTGAAGAATGGCGGTGTGCTGGTTTTAATGACCAATGATTATACCAACTGCGAATTTACGCACTTTAATAAGCTTGCAGAGCGTTTTGGAATTCATTTTAATGAAGATCTGCGTAATGCGGTAAAAGGGGATGCTTATGAAACAGGTGCGTTTATAATTCCGGCAGGTCATCCGGTATTTAAGACCTCGAAGAAGGTTTATATTAAAGAAATAAGCACTATAAAAGTGACCTCTCCTGCCAAACCGGTGTTTACAGACGGTAAAGATATTATTATGGCAACGGCAAAGGTTGGTAAAGGAACTGTTTTTGCAGTAGGTGATCCGTGGTTCTATAATGAATATACCGATGGAAGAAAGATCCCTGCTGAATATGAAAATTTTAAAGCGGCGACTGATCTTGCCAACTGGTTATTATTACAATCTCCTAAGAAATAAAAGGATTAAAGATGAAGCAAAAAGTATTAAAGGTACATCCTGATGATAATGTGCTGGTAGCTTTAACAGATCTGAACCCGGGTGAAGTTGTTAACCACCAGGGGGCGGAATATGAAATACAGGAAAAAATACAGGCTAAACATAAATTTGCCCAGGAATTTCTTCCTGCCGGAGCAGAGATAATTATGTATGGGGTACTTGTGGGAAAAGCCCAGTCTGACATACTCAAAGGAGGGCTGTTATCTATCCAGAATGTAAAACATGCAGCAAGCGGCTTTACCATAGGCGAACGTAAAACGGCATGGAACGCACCGGATGTTTCAAAATGGCAGTCGAGAGTGTTTTATGGCTACCATCGCGCTGACGGCAGTGTTGGTACGGCAAACTACTGGCTGGTGGTTCCGATGGTTTTTTGTGAAAACCGTAATCTTGAAGTGCTGGAAGAATCATTGGTAAATCAACTTGGTTATGGCAGGAATAAAACCTATGCTAACCAGGCAAAGCAACTGATTGAATTGTATAAATCGGGCAAGGATGTGGATGCCCTGCTAAATGCCTCACTGGAACAGGTGAGCGTTAGTCCGTCCTCTGAGCGTTTGTTCCCTAATGTGGATGGTATAAAATTTTTAACCCACTCAGGAGGCTGTGGCGGCACCAGGCAGGATGCGATTGCATTATGCGGACTTCTTGCCGGTTATATTACTCATCCGAATGTTGCAGGGGCTACTATATTAAGTCTTGGATGCCAGAATGCCCAGGTGCAGATCCTTGAAGATGAGATAAAGAAAAGAGATGTAAATTTCAGCAAACCGCTTTATATCCTCGATCAGCAAAAGGTGGGAACCGAAGCTGAATTGCTTTCGCTTGCTATCAAACAAACTTTTGCGGGCCTGGTTCAGGCAAATGAATACAAACGGGAAGCTGCACCGTTGAATAAGATCTGTATCGGACTGGAATGCGGTGGATCTGACGGATTTTCTGGTATTTCAGCCAACCCGGCTATTGGATATACCTCTGATTTGCTTGTTGCGCTTGGAGGATCTGTTATCTTGGCTGAGTTCCCTGAACTATGCGGGGTAGAGCAAAACCTCAGCGACCGGTGTGCCGACTATGAAAGCGCCGGACGTTTTTCATTCCTGATGAAAACATACAGTGAAAGGGCAGAAGCTGCATGCTCAGGTTTTGATATGAACCCATCGCCGGGTAATATTAAAGATGGTTTAATAACTGATGCGATTAAATCAGCAGGAGCTGCGAAAAAGGGCGGAACTTCTCCTGTTACGGATGTGCTTGATTATCCTGAAAAAGTTAAAAAACCGGGGCTTAACTTATTATGTACGCCGGGTAATGATGTTGAATCAACTTCGGCAGAAGTGGCTTCGGGTGCAAATATCGTGTTGTTCACTACAGGACTCGGTACCCCAACGGGAAATCCTATAGCCCCGGTGGTTAAACTGGCAAGCAATACGGTTTTGTACAACCGGATGAACGATATTATCGATATTAATACAGGAACAATTATAGAAGGAGAGGAAACTATCGAGCAGGCAGGCGAGCGGATCCTTGATTATGTAATACGTGTTGCCAGCGGCGAAATTGAAGTAAGTGCTGTCCGTCACGGGCAGGATGACTTTATTCCATGGAAGCGCGGGGTTTCTTTATAGAAAACTAATAATACAATATAATTAACATAGACGAAGGGAAATGAAAAATTTCTTAGATGAGGATTTCTTATTAAATACAGACACTTCAAGGCGGCTTTATCACGAGTTTGCCAAAGAAATGCCAATTATTGATTATCACAATCATTTAATTCCTGAGCAGATTGCCAATGACATTAATTTTGAAAACTTAACCCAGGTTTGGTTATATGGCGACCACTATAAATGGCGTGCTATGCGTGCCAACGGTATAAATGAAGATTTCATTACCGGTGGGAAAAGCGACTACGAAAAATTTGAGAAATGGGCTGAAACCGTGCCGTATACCCTGAGAAATCCGTTATATCACTGGACTCATCTTGAGCTTCAGCGGTACTTTGGAGTATATGATATCGTTTCGGGAAGTACAGCGAAAAAGGTATATGATGAATGTACCGCAAAGCTGCAAACGCCTGAATACTCTGTCCGCGGTTTGTTACGGAAAATGAACGTTGAAGCATTATGTACAACCGACGATCCAATTGATTCTTTAGAGTTCCACAAGCAGATTGTAAAAGACGGTTTTGAGGTTCTGGTACGCCCTGCTTTCAGGCCTGATAAGGCAATGAATGCAGATGACGTAAATGGCTTGAACGCCTACATCGATAAGCTTGAACAGGTGGCAGACGTCAGCATTTCTGATTTCGATGCCTATCTTTCGGCTCTTAAAAAGCGTCATGATTACTTTGCTCAGAACGGATGCTGTGTATCAGACCATGGCCTGGAGCAGATCTACGCAGAGGATTATACAGATGCCGAAATTAAAGTAATCTTCCAAAAGATCAGGAATAAACAAACTATTGATCTGGCGGAAGTTCTGAAGTTCAAATCAGCAATGCTTGTTCATTTTGCTGTTTGGGATCATGAAAAAGGCTGGGTTCAGCAATATCATCTTGGCGCCCTGCGTAATAATAATGCACGGATGCTGAGTCAGCTTGGCCCCGATACCGGCTGGGACTCGATTGGCGATTTTAGTCAGGGACGGCAATTATCAAAGTTTCTGAACAAGCTTGATACGGAAGATAAACTGGCAAAAACTATAATTTATAATCTTAATCCTGCAGATAATGAACTGATAGCTACCATGATCGGTAACTTCAATGATGGTTCTGTAGCGGGTAAAGTGCAGTGGGGTTCTGGCTGGTGGTTTCTTGACCAGAAAGACGGGATGATCAAACAGATGAATGCTTTATCTAACATGGGGCTGATCAGTCGTTTTGTAGGTATGCTCACGGATTCCAGGAGCTTTCTTTCTTACCCCCGTCATGAGTATTTCAGAAGAATCCTGTGTAACTTGTTGCCGGCGAGGCGCACCGGCATGCTGCTGGCCGGGCTGCGCCTTCGCGCATCGGCCACGCCACGGACGAGCCGGCCCGCCCTCGGCATGGCTATGGCCCCGGGCATGGGCCTCGGTGCGCTGCTGCGCCCGCACCTGCACCCCGCACTCGCGGGACGGCGCCATGGCGCTGGCAACCGCGAGGCTGGCCGGAAGGCCTGGCACCGTCGCGGGCGGTGCCGGCGTCGCTCGCGACCGCGGGGCCGCCGTCCGGCCCTGGTCCCGGAACCGTTGCGGACGACTCGGCCGGCGCTCCCCGATCTCCGCCCCCACGGCAGCGAAGCCCGCATTCACGCTGCCGATCCTGGGCCGGCGAACTGGCCGCCGGCTCGCTCGCCGCGCGTTATATATTAATTTTGCATGACGATCATATAAACTATCGGCATGACGATCTGGCGGACATCCGCGCCGGGCTCGAGGGGGATCCGGGCCCTGTCGCGGACCCAGGACCGGCCACGTCGGGGAACCCGCAAGGCATCGCCGCATGGCCGTCCATACGGCCATTCCGCACTGCGACGCCGCTCGCGGCCGGCCGCGCCCGTCCCCGCGGCCATCGTGCGCCGGCGATCCGGCCCTCCGCATTCCAGCCAAGACCAACATCCCTGCCAAGAATGGAAAAGGCCATGAAGAAGAAACTGCTGTCGGCCGGCATCGCCAGCCTCCTGGGCGGCCTGGCGCTCGCCGCCCACGCCCAGTCCCAGGAAGACGCCGCCCCGGCCAAGG
>JAATFW010000171.1 GCA_015654985.1 Sphingobacteriales bacterium
GGGCGGGGTGCAGGTTCACTGGTTCCCCGGTTGCCTCAGCTTGACTATCTTATCAGTTATTCTCTTTCAAAAGCTTTCGGTATTTCAGGAGGAGCGGTTAGTTGTTCCCGGAAACAGGCCTCTTTCTTAAGAACTTTACCTGAGTATGCAGCAGTAACTCCGACATTGCCGGCACAGGCGTATGCCTTTATCAGCGGACAGGAACTATATGCCCAACAGCGGGAAAAGCTTAAAGAGAATATCCGGTACTTTGCCGGTTGCGTGGAAGGGATGCAGGGCATCCGTTATCATCCTGATCTCCCGGTGTTTGTACTGACTGAAGAATTTGATGAAAGTCTGCTTTACAGGGCGGGTATTATCATCTCGTCATTTGCCTATCCGGACCCGGCAGGCGATAAACTCAACCGGATTGTCCTGAATGCTCTTCATACACGGCCGGACCTTGACTATCTGGCCTCCTGTTTATATAAATTATACTCCCATTAAATATGAAACTGTTCCGGTTATTTAATCCCCCTCATATCAGATCCTGTTGCTTCTTTTTTCTCCTGATAGTAAATGTACCCGCGTTTTCGCAGAAGATAGCTAAGCGTAAGATCAGGAAGCTGCTCCAAAAGTCAGAAATCGTTCAGGATCACTTTACCGGCTTTGCGCTGTACGATCAGGACCGGGATAAGATGATCTATGAGCTGAATGCAGATAAATATTTTACGCCGGCTTCGAACACAAAATTGTTTACCCTTTATACCGCCCTGGAAATGCTGGGCGATTCTATTCCCGGCCTGCGATATATTACGCGGGGCGATTCATTGATTTTCTGGGGAACAGGGGATCCCTCTTTGCTTCATTCGTACTTAAAATCCACCAAAGTGTACAGCTTTCTGAAAAACTCTCCTCCCGAACTGTTCTATTCCCCAAATAACTACTCGGGTGATATTTTCGGCAGGGGATGGCCGCTGGATAATTACAACGATTATTACCAGGCCGAAATTACCGCACTGCCGGTTGAGGACAACGTGGCATTAGTATTTGCTGATCAAACAGGTACGCTTCAGATAAAGCCTTTTTGTCTTAAAATGTATCTTAAGCAGGACAGTTCATTCCATCCGGGTTCTTTCACCGTGCTTCGTAAGGTCTTTGAAAATGAATTTGCTTATCCCGCCGGGCCGGTACCCGCAGGATTTAAGCAGGAGATCCCATGGAAAACCAGCGCGGCATTGACAATCGGACTGTTACAGGATACTCTAAAGAGGTCAATTGGTATTGCAGATTTGCCGATGCCATCTTCTGCACATACCTTATACAGTATCAAAGCCGATTCAGTTTATAAGAGGATGCTTCTGGTGAGTGATAATTTTATTGCCGAGCAGCTGCTGCTGGTTTGCTCCTCTTTACTTCACGGCACTTTAAATGCCGATTCGGCTATTGCCTATAGCAGGAAGAATTTTTTGAATGATCTTCCCGACAAACCTCAATGGGTAGATGGTTCAGGACTATCCAGGCATGACCTGTTTACCCCAAGGACGATAGTGGCCCTTTTGAAAAAAATAAGAGATAAAGTGGGAGATGAAGAAAAGCTTCATAATATGCTGCCGGCCGGAGGAAAAACAGGGACCCTGCGTACCGCTTATCAAACCGATAACGGGGTTCCTTTTGTTTGGGCCAAAACAGGTTCTTTATCCAATAATCATAATCAAAGCGGATATGTGATAACCCGGAAGGGTAAAAGATTAATTTTTTCGTTTATGAATAATAATTTTGTCCGTCCGACGTCTGATATCCGGGCGGAGATGGTAAGGATTATAACTGAAATACATAACCGGTTTTAAACACTTTATCGCATAAGTTTATTTTCGTCTTTTACAACCCGGAAATAAATCTGCTGTAAACCATAAACAAAAATATCAAATGCATTATATTGCTAATTCAGCCCGGTATCAGAATATGGAATACCGTCGTTGTGGTCGCAGCGGTCTTAAATTGCCCGCTGTTTCTCTTGGTCTCTGGCATAACTTCGGGAATGTAGATGCCCCGGACAACTACCGTAATATTCTCTGGACAGCCTTTAATAATGGTATTACCCATTTTGATCTGGCTAATAATTACGGCCCTCCTCCGGGATCTGCTGAAGAGAACTTTGGCAGGCTGCTGAGAGAAGATCTTGCTTCTTACCGCGATGAGATGATTATCTCTACAAAAGCAGGTTATACCATGTGGAAAGGTCCTTATGGCGATTGGGGGTCTAAAAAATACCTCGTTTCAAGTTTAGATCAAAGCCTGAAAAGGATGGGACTTGATTATGTAGATATCTTTTATCATCATCGTCCTGATCCTGATACCCCTCTGGAGGAAACGATGATGGCGCTCGATCTTATAGTCAGGCAGGGTAAAGCATTGTATGCAGGTCTGTCTAACTATAAGCCTGCCGAAGCTAGCCGGGCCATTAAAATTTTAAAGGAACTTGGAACTCCCTGTTTAATTCATCAGCCTAAATATTCTATGTTTGAAAGGTGGGTTGAAGAAGGGCTCCTCGACGTTCTGGATGAAGAGGGTATTGGTTGTATCCCATTTTCGCCCCTTGCCCAGGGAATGCTAACTGATAAATATCTGAAAGGAATACCTGAGGATTCCCGTGCTGCCAGGGAACATGGTTTTCTTAAAAAGGATCAGATCACGCCCGAAAAGCTGCAGCAGATTAGTCAGCTAAATCAATTGGCCGGGCAAAGGGGGCAGAAACTTGCCCATATGGCCTTGTCATGGATCTTAAAGGATAAAAGGATTACTTCTGTACTTGTTGGAGCAAGCAGGCCCGAACAATTGGAAGACTCATTAAAATGTCTGGCAAATACTCATTTTGATGATGATGAGATTATAGCTATAAACCGCATTTTGGGAAATGATCTTTAAATAAATAAAGCCGTCGCTGATGAAACGACGGCTTTTTTTATTATATTAATCAAAGGCTTTAGTAGGGCTGTTATTTTGCCCTGCCACTTTTCTTATCTGCCTGACGGCCGATTACATAACCGGTACCGGCACCTACAACACCTCCTATTATGGCACCGCGGGCATCTTTCTTATCTACAAGAATACCGGTAACCGCACCGGCACCTGCGCCAATTGCAGCGCCTTTAGCAGCAGAACTCCATCCCTTTTTTTGAGTCGTGGTAGTTGTTTGTTGATATGACTCACTTTGTACTACAGGGTGGACACTACTGCCAGAAGATCTTCTCGCATAGCTTGACCTTGTAGTTGTAGTTGCGGTTGCTTTCACAGCGGCAATTGAATCTATGCGTGCTTTTTCTTTAGCCTGGGCATCTGCCCTTTTAAAACTATCCAGCCTCAGGCTATCTGTAACGGCTTTTTTAAGCGCCTGTTCATTTACTTTATTGCTATTATTACATGCGGCAAAGATTGCGGCAAATGCAAAAATCGTTACTATCTTTTTCATCTTCTTATGCGTTATCATTAATTAAACTATTATAGAGAAAATATAGTGCCAAAGTTAATTACGTGAAAATTTAATCTATCGCCGCTTATGTTTGTTAAACCATCAGATTCCTGTATATTTAAGAATGGATAAGGAAAAGCAGCAGTTTTCTCACATAGATAACCTTACCGGAGATCCTGTAATGGTAAATGTGTCTGAGAAACAGGTAACTAAGCGAAGTGCCACAGCGCAGTGTATTATTGTTCCCGGAGAAGAAGTTATGAAACATTTTACAGGCTCAGATATTCATACAAAAAAGGGACCGGTGTTTCTTATACATTATTGAATTAAAATGTCTGATAAAATCTTTGCAGCTACTGTCTTTACAGGAAGCGAAATTCTTAAAGACCGGCTCATCACAATCGAAGGCGGCTCTATTACGGCTATTGAACCATCAATTCGAAATCCTGCCATACGCAGCGTTTCTCACATTGCTGCAGGTTTTGCAGATATCCATATTAATGGTGGCGAAAAGTTCCATTTTACAGAGCGGGCAGAAGCAAATACACTGGAAGATATAAATGATTCATGCCTTGCCTGCGGAACAGCTTATTCTTTACCGGCACTTATTACATCTCCTTTAGAAAACGTTTTTAAAGGCATAGATGCAGCAAAAAAATATAAGGAAAAACACCCCGGTCAGGGTATCCTGGGAATACATCTGGAGGGGCCGTTTATAAGTCCTGCCAAACGCGGGGCCCATCTTACAGAATATATCATAAAACCAACAGATGCCTGTCTGGATGAAATTATCCGGTATGGAAAGGGTGTCGTAAGAATGATCACCGTGGCTCCTGAAGTATTTACAGATAAACAACTGGAGATGCTTCTTGACTCTGATATTATTGTTTCAGCAGGCCATTCCAACGCTGCCTACCAGGAAGCATGCAGGGCCTTCGGCCGCGGCATTCACCTTGTTACCCATCTCTACAACGCAATGTCGCCATTGGAGCATCGTAAACCAGGATTGGTAGGCGCCGCGCTTGATACCCCTTCTGTTTCTGCTCCGATCATACTCGACGGACTTCATTGCGATTTTGCGGCAGCCCGTATTGCCTATAAGATTAAAGGAGAAAAACTTTTTCTTATCTCAGACGCCCTCTTCACTGGAAGAAAAGTAAAAAGCTTTCAATGGGGCCGTTTCGATGCTTGTCTTGAAAATGATCAGTATGTTAACTCAGAAGGGCATCTTGCCGGCGCCGCTATTTCTTTGGGAGAGGCAGTAAAGAATGCTGTAAATGAAGTTGGAATTCCCTTGCAGGAAGCTATTGAAATGGCAACCATCCGTCCTGCCAAAGCTTTAGGCCTCGACCGTATTATCGGGCGGATTGAAGTAGGGTACCCTGGAGTATTTACTGTATTTGATGGATCCCTTGAAAAATTTGAAGTACTGGCGCTAAGCTGAATTGAAAATATATGCCCGCCGGATTCTATGGTTCCGGGATAGCCGTTAAGGCGATAGTAAGATTGGTTAAATTTTTTTATAAAATCTTGCCTGCAATGATTTTATCTCCTGAATCGTCTACCTCAAACAGTCGGGGAATGCGTATATAGTGCCCGTTCTTATCCTCTTTATGGCTATGTACCGACATCAGCAATTTGCCTTCAAGGGTACGGAACAACATACCGTGCCCGTAATCGGGAGGAGTTACCGGTTCTTTTTCCTGTATCCAGGGGCCGTCCAATGTGCCGCTGACAGAATAAGCCACTCCCTGCGTATATACATTGAATACCCAACTGGTCCATAGCATTCCTAATTTCCCGGTCTGGGTACGGAATACCCAGGGTCCGTCGGTTACTTTATTGGGAACGATATTGCCGTTTTCATCACGTTCCTTACTCCATGGTGAATCGCTTGCCCGGAAAAGCACCTTTCCTTCGCCTATCGTTCCGCTTAAATCAGGTTTCAGCGCTATTTTTTCAATAGTTCCATTCCAGTTTTGCAACCACTCATAGCAATAAACCATATAAGGTTTTCCATCTTTATCCACCCAAAACGTTCCATCTAGGGAGGGTTTGTTTGCTGGCAGGTATATTGGGTCGGCCATTGGTATATATGGCCCTTCGGGAGTATCGCTTACTAATACATGGCAGGCCCTGCGTTCAATTACGTTTCCTTTGACCGTATCGATTTTTATATCCCTGTTTGTGAAGGTGGCGAAGTAGTAATATTTACCTTTGTAGTAATGCAGTTCTGCAGCCCAGATCATCGGATCCTTTCCCATCCACGATTCAGGATCGGTCTTTACTGCCCTGAAAGGGCCTGTCCATTTCTTCAGGTCCTTACTTTTCCAGAGCATTCCTCCGGTACCAGTCATATAGTAAGCGGACGTATTTTTGTCAGCCAAAATAAAGGGGTCGCTCAGACGAATAGAATCCAGAGGTATATTCTCTCTTATGGGCCATGCCCGGTTTTGTGAAAAAACCGGTACCAGGTTTAAGGTGATCAGCGCTATCAGTAATAAATCCTTTTTTTTCATAATCCCGTTATTTTATTGAATAAAGTCCGGAAGCATGTGCCGGAAGCGTTACGGAAAAAGTATTTTCAAATTTTCCCAACGATTTTCCAGTCCATATATCTTTTACTTTACCCTTTTTGCCGACACCTAAATCAGAAAGGTTCACTGAAATTTCTACTGGCTCTTTACTGTCAGAAAGGTTAAAAACCGCCAGATAATGTTCTTTTGTTTCCGGGTTAAAAGAAGTGACCGCTGCTTTCCTATCCTGCTGAAATAACTGCCTGATATCTGTACTTTCACGGTGCATTTTTAATACGGCTTTATTTGTGAGTAAAGATTTTGTAAATGGGTCAAGGCTTGGCATATCGCCGCCAAACATCAGCGGTGAACGAAAAATGGTGAAGAAAGTCATCAGAGAATACTGTTCGTCTTTTGTTAAACGGCTTTGCCGGTCTTCCCCCCGTTCGCCGCGAACAGAAATCCTGCCCAGCGGAATCATATCGCAATCGGGCCAGGTGCCGGGCTGAATATATGGATACCACTTTTCAGCTACTTTGATCAGGTGGGTTATATGCGGCCATGTATCCCAAACATCATCCACCATTCGCCACATGTTGGCATGAGCCTGCACATGGTTTGCTTTTTCAACCGGCGTTTCACCGGGAGACGTACTTAAAACGATCGGGCGGCCTGTGCGGTCAATTGCTTTCCGGATAAGTTCTATTTCTGCCTGGTGGTAGGGACGTGAAAGGTCATCTACTTTTATAAAATCCACTTTCCATGAAGCATATAACTCCATAATAGAATTGTAATACTCCTGTGCTCCTGGTTTATCAGCCACAATAGTATAATTATCCTTTAACCATTGGCATTGTTGTTCGGTTGTATAAATCTGATCGGCAGTAATGCCGGTACCTTTTACCGGCAGCTTTTTAGCAACCGCTTCCCGGGGTATTCCTCTCATAATATGAATACCGAATTTCAGTCCTTTGGAATGAACATAGTCTGCCAGCGCTTTGAAGCCTGCTCCATTAGCGGCAGACGGAAAGCGGTTTACCGCAGGCAGGTATCGGCCGTATTCGTCCAGGACATACCGGGGATCGGTTTGGTTGTATCCTCCTGCCTTGTCGTTTTCTACAAACCAGCGGATGTCTACAATAATATATTGCCATCCATATTTTTTAAGGTATTGCGCCATATAACCGGCATTGGCCTTCACTTCCTGTTCCGTTACCGTCGGCCCGTAACAGTCCCAGCTATTCCAGCCCATTGGCGGCGTTTGCGCCCATTGCCTGAAATCCTGCTGAGCATAAACAGGTATGCTTAACGTAAACAGTGCCAGTAAGAAAAAATGCCTTTTTATCTTCAACATCATCTTAGCTTTATTTTATGAGCAGGCTATGCACTTGCCCTGTGTACCAGTACATCCCTAATTATTTTCAATTTTTACCTCTCCCGTTTTAATATTTAACTTCCAGGGCTTAGGTTCTGGCAATCTCAATTTTCCATCTCCAATTTCGACCGGCATCCACAGGTATCTTGAATCCCACTGAGTGGATGGTTTCCATTGATCTCCCATAAAGATAACGGTTGTATCTTTAGATCCTGTTACCTTGATTAACATAGTTGATTGCGACCCATATGTGTTTTTCTCAGGAGGCGCAATATTTGTAAATTCAGACCATGGCCCCTTCAGGGATTCAGCAGTAGCAAATTTATTAGGGTTTGGATTCCAGCCTGTCATTGCCGAACCAATTGCATAATATAATCCGTTATACTGCACAATCGCACCTCCTTCCAGCGGAGCGCTGATAAAACAGGTTTGCTCTGCTACATCCAGGTAGTCATCTGAAAGCCTGGCTATATAGAATCCTCTCGTCGGCCGGCTCTCAAAGATCAGATAACAGGAGCCGTCGTCATCTATAAATTGCCCTATATCCCTGCTTTCCAGCCCCAGCGGCCGGAAGCTTTTAACAAATTGATAATCGCCGTCCACTTTATCACTCACAGCAACCCCAACTCTGGCAAACTTATAGCTCCTGTCATCCAAATGCATATACATTACAAATTTCTTTGTTTTCTCATTGTAATATACTTTTGGCCGCTCCAACACCCATCCTGCTCCAAGGTTTTCCGGATCTGAAAACTGAATTCTTTTTAAAAACGTCCAGTTCACCAGGTCTTTTGAAGAATAACATCCTACATATCTGTAACCGGGCGGGTTATCTTTTGCCCTGTACTCTCCAAACCAATAATAAGTAGAACCTAACCTGATGATTCCGCCCCCATGCGCCTGGATAGGATTTCCCCGGTTATCAGGCCATACGGCGCCGGGATATATTGTTTTCCCGTCTTTCTTTTGCGCGATCAATGAAATTGCAGGCATTAACAGTACCATAATAAGTAACAGGACTGTTCGTAAATTAAAAGAGTTTATATGCATTATATTATATATTAAGTACTATCAAAATTCTACCGTCTTTTTCTGTCCATTCACAAAAGTCACCTGGACTTTTCCTGATCCTTTGCTGTAGTTAATGCTGCTTACCGGCACCAATTCATCTTTTCGCCACTTTTTACCTGACTTTTTCCACAACATCAATGTTCCATATATTTTATCTTTATCTGAAGTGGGATCAAACGTATCTTCTGTGTCGATCACAACACTTTCATCAGACACCGGATTCAGCCCTTTTGAGTAAACCGTTTCTGTTTTATCCCATCCGGCAAGAGATACCAATGCAAGCTGGTAAACACCATTGTCGACAATCCTGACTTTATATCCCTTTACGTGAATTGTTCTTTCCTTAATGCGATGGGAAACTACAGGAAGCGAGTAATGCCCCAACCGGATTTGGCTGGAAATGGAACTGATATTGCGGTCTATCCGTAATATACCATTAGGAAGAGTAATCTCGGCAAGATTTAGTTTAACCTTTTCGTTGGAAGCAAATGCCGCATCGCGATAATAGACTCCATTCAAGTATTTCTTAAAAGTGTACATACGCAGCGCTTCCCAGTTCTGTTGATCGTTTTTAAAAATATAGGCCATTGAAACTTCCCCGTCTTTACCATCTGCCTGCCACGGAAACGCACTGTTATAGGATAATCTTGTATAATTCTCTGTACCCTGGTAAACGCCGATGGTTTTGCTGAAGCACCATGCCCTGATTTCTGATGCCCCGATATCAGGATAATTTGTGATCAGGATGTTCGATTTACTAACATATTTATTATATACTTTCCCATCCTGTAACTCATTCTGCCAGGCCCCTTCATTCTCTGCAGAAGTCCAAAAAGGACTTTCCTCCGGAACAAGCAAACCAAGGAATAACTTTCCTAACCAGAACACGCTTCCGCGGCAGCTATACGATTGAACAGCCGGCTCAAAAGCTCCGTAAAAACCAAGTGTCGGGATGCTGTCCTGAAGAAAATCCGGCTTCTCAAGAAATTGCAGAATAGCCCCCGAAGCAATGCGGCGCATCCACCCGTAGTTAATATTCCGGTCAGCATCAAATCCCATTAAGGGAAAAGGAACGGCTGCTCCCATCCGGTAAGAGATACTACGTCCCCACATGATCATTTCCCCTTTTCTGGAAAACAGGTATGGGTAATTATCCTGGAGATCGTTAAAGTTTTTCTCCAACCGGGCTGCATATTCAGGATAATATTTTTTTCCAAAATATTCAGACCATATTTTTCCGTACATCTGGAAAGCCCACATGCTGTAATAATCATAATACGGGCTATCGTTATACCAGCCCTGTCCGTCATATTGTCCCAGCGACTTTTCCAGCAGCTCTTTCAGCAATTCTTCATTTACCTGATATCCCTGGCTTTTATAGAAGCTGAGGATCATAATATTGAAATAGCGCCAGTTCATCCCGATAGTAGGGCCGTCGCCATAGCTTAACATCGTTTTGGCCAGTTTTTCCTTCACCTCCGGGCTTAAAGGATCCCAGAAGATTTCAGGAGATGTCAATAACGACGCCGCCAAACCTCCAAATTCAACCAGGGTTTGACTTGGCCCGCCATTTTTAGCACGGGGTGCGATATATGTGTCGCCCCGGGGATCCAGTAGCCGGGATATTTGGTGGCGATAATAATCCCCCAGCTTTATTCCATTCAGTTCCAAACCAGGATCTTCCTTCAAAAGCGGACCGGCAATGAACATCGTACGGCATAGCCCTTCGAGCTTTTCTACCGGAACCTGCTCCGGGGTTCCCGGATAGCTTTTCCCGGGCTGTTTTGGAAACTTCATTGGATCGTCAGGTTTATGAATATAACTGAAAGCTCCCGACAACAAATACAGGCCTGCTTCTTTCCAGTGTTTTCTTGTCATCCCGCTAAAAGGGCTCAATTTGTGATCAGGGTTGTTGACCTGAAAAATTTGCTTTCCTCCCACGGTCTTTTTCAGACGTGAAATACTGTCTGAAGAAACCTCCTGGCTTTTCACTATACAGGAAGAACAGGCTACAGCAAGAGTTAAAATAATTTTAATCAGCCTCATTGTAATAAAGTTTCATTATGTTTTTGATTTTTTTAACTATTCCCTAAAAAACCGAACTCTATATTCTTCTTATTTCAGATTATATCAAATGGAACTTTCTCCATGTTAATTATTTAAGGCCGAATGCCTGTACATTTCGCAGGCGGCTAATAAAAACGCACCCACTCCAAAGTTCGATGTAGATCTGGCATCTACTACCTGACCCGGGATAGCCTTTTCTCCGATAGGCTGTACATAACCCACTTTCCCATCAGGCTGCAAGGCGGTATTTATCAGGTAATTCCATCCCTTTAATGCAGCATCATTATACTTTGATTCCTTAAAGTAGCCGTTATTGATACCCCAGAGCAGGCCATATGTAAAAAAAGCCGTACCGCTGGTTTCCGGGCCGGGAGCGTGATCCGGATCAAGCATACTGCGCGTCCAGTGGCCTTCCGGCTGCTGGCTCCTGATAATTGCCTTGGCCATTGCCTTAAATCTGTTAATGTACTCCTTTCGGTAAGGATCATCTTCAGGCAAATCCTGCAACACTTTTGCAAGTCCGGCAAACACCCAGCCATCGCCTCTTGCCCAAAAGTCCTTTTTCCCGTTTATACTTTTATGATTTGGATAAACGTATTTCGCATCGCGGTAATAAAGGCCGGATTCGGAATCATACATAATACTATCGGCAGAGCCCAGCCAGGTATGTAACTTTTCAAGGTATTGCCTGTTTCCGGTTATTTTATACAGTTTGGTCATCCCCGGCATCACCATGTAGAGCCCGTCGGCCCACCACCAATAGTTGTTCCGGCCTGTACTCATCTGATACTCCATGACTTCACGTGCACGGGCAATTTTATACGGAGCAGGACTAAGATTATAGAGATCGGCATAAGTCTGAAAGCAGATTTGCCAGTCGCCAAAAAGCACGTATTCATCTGTTTCGCCGTAAGTATATTTCCATTTTGTCTTGTCCGGTGATTTGGCACCCATCCAGTTATTGTATTCAGCCCAATCTTCCGAATATCTGCGGTATGCTTCATTTTCGGTTATTTTGAAGGCTTCTATATTTCCGGTGTGATAGGCGGCATGATCCCAGAACGCTCTTACCAGAGGGCTGTTATGAGCCTGCCAGTATCCATTTACTTTGTTGATCACTGTCAATACAGACTCTTTATCCGGGAGCCCTTGTGCAATAACAGTAACAGATAAAATCCAAAAGAAAATTGTGCAATATATTATTCTCATTAGCTGCATTATTTGGTGTTTTTTACACTCAAAGGCCTAGAATTTAAAAGGCTTTAACTTCAGATAAATCCTGTAATCTTTGATCATCCCCGGTTTATCTGCCTCCGGACGCGGGAGATAAGAAAAGCCTGACACGGTCTTTTCCTCACCCAGGTCGATGATGATCTGGTGCGGATGCCGGGCCTTCGAGGTGCTGTAATTTGTATGCCAGAATGTTGATTCCTGAAGATCGAACACATTACTTGCAGTATTATTTACCGCATCTGTTTCTTCACTGTCGGCGTAAACCACTTTCCAGTGCTGGCGCGACAGAGGTTTGCCATCTTCACCCAGGATCTCAAGCTCTGCAACCGCTGTATAGTCGTCGTCGCCCTGTGAGTTTAAAGCCTCAAGGCAGAAATAGCGAATCTTTTCAGTGCTGCTGAAATGAGCACTCTGCCATCCGTTACCAGGCTTAAAAGTACCTTCATAACCGGGCTTTTCGTCTGTTAGGTCGAGGTTCTGCCCAAATTTACGGTGCGTATACGCGCTGTTGCCTTTCAATACGTCGAGTACTGGCTGGCGCAGGCCTGCAACCTGAGCTTTCTCAGGAGAGGCCAGGTCGAAAACAATGATCTCGTTTGGCCCTTTTTTTAGCCAGCATCCCGGCATATACAATGTTTGCTGGGGGCCGATTTGCCAATAGCGTCCAATAGAATGACCGTTGACCCAAACCATCCCCTTGCTCCAGGTACTCATATCCAGGAAAGTATCGCCGTTCTTGCTGATCGTGAACGAGCCTTTATACCAGGCTGCTGCGTCTTTAGGGGCTGAGCCTGTGCGGAAGCCTTTGCCCTTTACAAAATCATAGTCCACAGGAAAGCTGTAGATCTTCCAGCCTTTGAGTTCCTTTGTAGTTTGGCCTGATCTGAGCTCTACCTTTTCGGTGATCCCCTTCCAGTCGTAGATTCCTTTACCAAAGTTCATACGCCCCATCGGCTCAACCAGTATATCCAGGATGGCACCTTGTTTTAGCGGAGGCAACACCACTGCGCCTTCTCCTTTCATGCGGTTAAGTATGCCGATCCTTTTTCCATCAACAAATACCTGTGCCCAGTCGTGCGCTTCGGTTATGATTAACGTCTGCTTAGCAGTTGATCTGTCAAGTGTAGTGCGGTA
>JAATFW010000109.1 GCA_015654985.1 Sphingobacteriales bacterium
ACATTTTAACAAGCAGGAATCTTTGTTCGGGGTTGATTTGAACCGCTTTACTTTAGATCGTTATAATAACGGCGAAAGAATAGACTTTCCTATAGCAGCATACGATCATACTGGTGCCGATAACACCTACTTCCTTAAAAATACTTCCTACATGCGATTGAAGAATTTAGAGATAGGCTATACAGTCAAGCCCGAATTCTTAAAACGTGCGGGAATAAGATCTGCGCGTATTTATGCAAACGGAAATAACGTATATACGTGGTCTCCCAATAAAATATGGGGGGACCCGGAGAACCTGGCTTATATAGGTTATCCGCTTACCCGAACTTATAATCTTGGGTTAAATGTTAATTTCTAACCGGTTATCACTAAGGAAATGAAAAAATCAAGTTTAAATATTTTACTTTCAGGAAGCTTGCTGGCTGTCTTATTAACTGCAGGATGCACAAAAGACTTTCTGCAAAAACCTAAAGGGGGAGCTGTTACCGTTGATACCATATTCCATACCCGGAATCAGGCCCAGTATGCAGTAGCACGAATGTATGCATGGTGTGTGAGAAGTTATCTGCCGCAGGGATCTACAGATTTACCAAGACCGGAAATTCTTACGGATGCATTATATATAATAAGCCCGGGCTACGATTGGGCAAATGCAGGCATTAATGCGCCGACCTATAAAAAAGGTAATATGGGTGCTAACAGTAATGTAGATTACGGTTGGGGAGCCGGCAGAGACGCAGAAACTACGGGAGGTGCATTTGGCTGGCATTATAAAGGTATCAGGCAGGCCAATCTGGTATTGAAAAATATAGATATGGTGGTAGATGCAGATCAGGCCTGGAAAGATGACACCAAAGGTCAGGCTATATTCTGCAGAGCATTACAACATTATGAATTATTCCGTTATTATGGTGGTATTCCGGTTTTATCCACCGCATTAGCGGGCGACGGAAATATTAACGTTCCGAGAAGCTCTGTTCAGTCTGTTGTAGATAGTGTGGTTAAATGGTGTGATCAGGCTGCCGGTTTATTGCCGGCAACAAGGCCAGCTTCTGATTATGGCAGGATAACCAGGCTTGCTGCCCTGGCATTAAAATCGAGAATTTTATTGTATGCTGCAAGCCCGCTTTATAACACGCCGGATAATTTGAAATCCGTTATAGCCGGTGCGAGATACGGAGACCAAAGGGACACTGTGCTTTGCTATCCAACTTATGATAAGGAAAGATGGAAGAAGGCTTATGAAGCCGCCCTGGACGTAATACAAAATGCACCTGCAGCCGGTGTTGAGATCTATGATACAGGCAAACGTGAAACAGATATCGGAACGGATAATTATGCCGGGCTTGGAGATTACGAGGCCGTTTGGAATGTATACGCTAATAAAGAGTTGATTTTAGTGAGCACCAAAAATCAGGACGGTACCGACTGGGGAGCAAATTTAACAGCATGGGGAAGATATCTTTCTTCTAAAGTTGGTTTGTGGGACTGGGGAGTGAAAAATAATATGCCTGTTGAGTTTATGCAGCTTTATGAAAAAAGAGATGGCTCTAAATTTACGCTTCCATCTTCAGGAAGCGATTTGCCGGTAGATATCCGGAGCTTTAATCTGGATCCGCGCTTCTACCAGACGGTAGCTTACGATGGCATGTATTACAGGGCTGCTTCGGGTGCGAATTTTGGGACTATACCTTTTTATAAGGCCGGCGATGGTTTTGCAGAGGGAAAACTTTCGAGAAGCGATGTAGGCCCGGATGGCTATGCGCTGGATGTATATAAGTTTGTTGCAAGGGTGGATAATGGTTCGTGGAATCATTTTGCATGGCCCATATTCAGGCTGGCAGAGTTTTATCTGAGCTATGCGGAAGCCATAAACGAATATAACGGGGCCCCGACAGCAGATGCATACAGATATCTTAATGATATAAGAAAGAGAGCGGGGATGCCGGATAAATCAGGGTTGGATTATCAGGGATTTCAGACTGCTGTTCAGAATGAAAGGACCATAGAGCTTGCCTACGAAGGCCATCGTTATAACGATTTGCTGAGATGGCTGAAAGCGCATACAGTATTAAACACCAGCTTAAGAGGTATTGCTACAACTGCCAGAAGAGGTGCCGACGGAAGTTTAAAAAGATCGTGGGAGATTGTTCCTTTTATGACCCAGGTATTCCCTGTTAAGTATTATTATCTGCCGTTTATCACCTCTGAGGTAAGTAAAAAATATTTGGGAGACGGAGTATCGTGGGACGGACAAAATCCGGGATGGTAACTTAATTTAATGAAGCGATCTCATTGATGCCTTTAAAAGGCAACACTATATCAATAATTACTCAAATGGAAAAAATGAGAAAAGAATATATTAAACTTTTTGCCTGTATTTTTTCATTCTGTGGTTTTCTTACTGCTCAAGCGCAATCGAATGGCAATTCAGGCAGGGAGGATAAAACAGGTGGTCAGGTAAATGCGATTTTTCAGGATACCTCTTCTGTATCAGGTATTAAACATAGAACTGGTGCTGTATTTACCCTGCAAGGTGAAGAAATCCAAAGAATGATGGTGGGAAATCTTTTGAACTCTTTACAGGGAAGAATCCCGGGATTGACTGTAGTGACAGGTTCAGGTGAGCCAGGCTATGATAACCCGACATTCTACCTGAGAGGGCAAAGCAGTTGGAATATTGCCGGTAATAAAGTACTCATATATTTAGATGGATATGAGGTTGATATGAATGCTATCAGTTCCTTATCTGCTTACGAAATTGAGTCTGTTACCTTATTAAAGGACGCTTTGGCTCTTGCTCCATATGGTTTGCAGGGCGGAGCGGGAGTGCTTTGGATAAAAACTGTTTCGGGTAATACCGATAAGGTAAAAATTACTGCAAATGCCAGATATGGAATCCAAAGTGCTATAGATCTGCCGTCTGTAGTAAATGGGTACGATTTTACCACAAACTATAATAAAGCATTGAGCAATGACGGTTTACCGGCTAAATATGCTAATCCTGAATTATATAAAGAAAAAAATGATCCGTTCCATCCTAATGTAGACTGGTATAAGGAAGTATTGAAAAATACATCAAATATTCAGGATTACAATCTCTCTTTCAGAGGAGGGAGCCCGCAAACGAGGTATTTTGTATTAATGAATTATACCGATTTTACCGGATTGTATAAAAACGCAGAGGCCATAGATAAGGATTTTGGTACGAATGCCCGTTATAATAAAATAAATTTAAGAGGTAATGTAGATTTACAGCTAAGTAAAAGTCTTTCAGTAACAGCTAATATTTCTGCTATTACTGAAGATAAAAATACGCCGGCTGGCTTCACGGCAACAGAGTTATTCGACAATTTGTTAAAAACTCCGGCGGCGGCATTTCCCGTTACGAACCCAAATGGTTCCTGGGGCATAACATCAGCATATAATTTTAATCCTGTACAAAGATTGCAGCGGTTTGGTATCTGGAATTCCCACACCCGGAACCTGCAAACTAACTTTTCTTTCACCGAAAAATTAGATGCCGTTACCCGGGGGCTGGCTTTAAAAGGAGGTCTTTCGTTTAGCAATCAATATGTAGGTTTTTACCAAAAACAATTTGGGGTGCCTGCATATGAAATTAGTAAAGGGGCCGACGATGAGCCTGTTTTGAATGGAGCCGGAGAGGTGACTTATATTCAAAGAGGATCTGTAAGTGAAAATATCAATGAAGGAGAAACCAGCCACTGGAACAGAACTACCGGGCAGGTGGCACTGGAATATAACAGAACGTTCGGCAAAAGCACATATTCCGGAAGCTTGCTGGCTAAAAAACAAAACTATTCTAAAAACGGGCTTGTGTATCAGTTAAGAAACCAGGGCGTAGCAGCAGGTTTTTCTTATGATTATGATAAAACTTACATGCTTGATCTGGTCGCTTCATATAACGGATCAACTGATTTTGCTCCCGGGAAGCGCTACGGATTTTTTCCGGGCATTGGTTTAGGATGGGTAATTTCCAATGAGGACTTTTTGAAATCAAGTGAGGTTATTGACTATTTAAAAGTACGGGCAACTTATGGTAAAGTGGGTAATGTAAACGAAAGCTATCGTTTCCTGTACCAGCAGTGGGCAGTCGGCGGAGGTAGCTGGAAATTGGGAACGGGCAATACTACGAGAGACGGAAGAAAAGAAGGAACTATTGCAAATCCCGATGCGTCCTGGGAAGAGAAGACCACTGTCAACCTGGGAGTTGATCTGAAAATTTTCAAAAGCCTTACTGCCACTATCGATGTGTTTGATGAGAAGAGAACAGGGATATTAGAGATACCAAGTGCAGATATTCCGGCTTATACAGGTTTCTCACTTCAATATCTGAATACCGGTGAAGTAACAAACAAAGGATTTGAGGCTTCCCTGTCATTCGATAAAAATGATCATAACTTTAAGTACTACCTCAGAGGGTCTGCTGCATTTGCAAAAAATGAGATCACAAAAAGATCGGAAGAAGCCCAGCCGTACGACTACTTATATACGCAGGGATACCGTTTAGGTCAATTCAAAGGCCTTGCTTTTGATGGCTTTTATCAGGAATCTGACTTTGATGAAAATGGAATTTTAAAGCAGGG
>JAATFW010000076.1 GCA_015654985.1 Sphingobacteriales bacterium
AGTAAACTGGATCCGTGAAAAGCGGGCATCAATACTTTTTGCAAGAAGCCTGGCCGTCAGTGTTTTTGCCACTCCCGGAACTCCTTCTATCAGTATATGCCCGTCGGCAAGGATTCCCGCTATCAGCAGATCTACCATTTCATGCTGACCTATTATTATTTTACTCAGCGTACTCCTGATCTGTTCAACAGAAGCATTAAGCTGGCTCAGATCGGTTCTCCGTTCAAAAAGTTCTTCTTCCATTATCTCGATTTCTGGTAAAAGGATTCAATATCTTTGTTTAGTTCTATTAGTTCCTGTTCACTTACATTGGCGTACAGTTTTAGCTGTGCGATACGGAACACCAGGCCGGTTGCAAGTTCCCGGTCTACTCCCGACTTATTCAGCAGTAATTCTGCAAATTCCTTATCTGCCCGCTCCATTTTAAGATTATATTTCGAACGGATATATTCAAGCAGGTAAGTTATCTTCTTTTGAGCAATATCTGCATGGTTACGCTGTTCATAATAAACTCTTCCCACAACTTCTACAAATTCGGCAGAAGTATTTTTAAGTGGATCGGCTACAGGAATAACCCGCTGACGCCTCTTCATCTCATACAAAACAAAAACAAGCAGGCTAAACAGTGCGATGCAATAGGCCCATTTAAGCTCGGGATGCTGAAGGAACACATGCATCAGCGAAGTTTCCTCATCACTTCCAAGGCTCGAAAACTCGTCCCAAATCACCTCTTTCCCCGGCCTGAGATACGACAAAGCTTTCGAAGCATATTCAGCCCCACCCGGCTGCAGCATATTATAGTTCGTAAAGAAATAAGGGCTGGCCATCAGGTACAGGGCCCCTTTCCCGAAAGGATACTTTATAAAATTTGCATGCCCTCTGCTGTTTGTTCCGAGAATAACGGTCCGGGCAGTATCATATTTGTAAAAAAACTGTTCGCCGATGCCTTTTTCAAAATGGTAGCTCCGGGGTGACCGGAGAGAAGGGTTTACAAAATTCGTGGTAATTCCAACAGTGTTGTTCGCCGGTCTCTCTGTATTAATCTTCACCTTCATAGAGTCTGTCAGAAAAGTTCCGGGATAATAAGCAGCAATAAAGACATCATTCCCTTTCCGCATATATTTTTCCAGTTCACGGAAATCATATTCATCCAGCTTAAGCGATTGCGCAATAATAATATAAACACCCCTGCTAACGCTGTCCTCCTTGAAAACAAGATAGGGCGCTTTCCGTTCAGGCCTGACCGCCGAACGCGGGAAAAGGTCATTCAGACGGTTATAGACAATATAAGTCCCGTATGGAATTTTGTCTTCTTTCGAAAAAGAATCCTTCCAGTTCACGGGCTTAGGCTTATTATACTGCGCAGCCAGGTATATCAGCAGTAAAACCGACGCAACCGACACATATATCCGGAGATCTCTCATCGGTACGTCTCCTTATAAAAATCAATAAACGAAGCTCTGATCTTTTCAAAACCACCGCTATCAACCTTAAAACTGCCGTACCATATATATTCAAACTCACGTGTCAAAACCGAGAACCACTGTTTCTGATCAGGATGCCGCAGCTCATTAATATAGGTTGAATTCGTTTTATCAGGTTCCCATTTTATGCGGCCGGAGTCACTTAGTTTCTTTAGGGTTTTAAGGTAAAGCAGCCGCACCGCCAGTCTGAAATCATGATTCCCGATAGCTTTTTCAATTTCTTCATCAAACGATATTTCGTGAATGTTCTCCAGTGATTCAGAAAAGGGCACTTCTGCACTCTTCGGCTTCCCGGTAAACAGGGCAGAAAGGTCCATGCCTCTGAATTTGATAACAGCAAAAATAATTACTCCGCTGGCAAGGGTAATAATAAACCACTTCCAGAACGTAGAGGAACCAGGGATAGAAGAAATTCCGGTTTCTTTTAACAAACTCCAGAACCAGGCCCAAAAGCGCTGCCATAACGACGGAGAAACGTTTCCCCCATCTTCATTATAATTAAAGTCCTTATCCAGACGGTACTCCCTTAATGCCTTTTCGTCGAATTTCCGGATGCTTACCTGGCCGCTATCAGCATTTACAGGTACCCCCCTGGAAGCAGGCCAGGCGTTTACAGTACCCGCAAGCAGAAAAACAAAAGCAAAAAAGCGGAATAATGATCCTGTTATTTTCAACTTAAAAGCCGGTTAACTATTTATTATAAAGTTTATTATTATAAAACCACACAATTTTAATCTCCTTCCCGCATCAGTACTGTTCTTCCGGGAGATCGGCTGATGGATCATGATTTCCAATACTGCTTATCCGTTCGCTGAGGCCCGCCCCTTCTTTACGTTCCACAAGGCTGAAATAAGCCAGCGCTATTACAACGTCAACCAATATACAGAATGCCTGGCAAAGGTATTGCAGAATAGTGGTCAGAATGATCAGCGGCAATGACATCTTAAAGTTTCCGAAAATCATTCCTGCACCTGTTGCAATGCTCACCGGCAATATAACAACCATCGAAGCAGCATAAACAATTATTAATATAATAAACATAGCCCCAAAGGTTGCCCACCACTGATTTTTTATTAATTTAAAACCGCGGTCGAACGAATAGCCTAATGAAGCATTTTCAAATACCATAACAGCAGATATAATCATCATAACAGGCATCAGATAAATTCCCGGCACAATACAAAGGCATATTCCCACACAGAGCAGCAGATAAAGCAAGATCTGCGCCCCAAGCAGCCTCCAGAAAAAATACTTAAAATAACTCCATACCTCTTCAACCGTCGGAGGTACATTCCCTTTTTCCCGGTAAAGACTGATATAAGAGAATATGGTAATAGTCATAGAAATGCCCAAAAGCAACAGTAAAAGCATATTCAGCACAGTATCCCATCCATATATACTAAAAGGGCTTTTCGGGATCTCTCCCGAGTTAAAAATCTTCGTTACCCTGCTCTGCTGTAAAATTGCCATAATACCCGCAGCCACCACAAAGAACCCGCAAATTGATGCATATGCCTTTAAAAGCGGCTTCCAGTTCTGCATGGCAAAAACTACCGTATCACTGATCAGCTCGCCGAAATCACGAACCTTTCTAAGCTCTAAATTCTGTTCCATTATATTCTGATTGTTGCTCTAAATTATATTCAGATTGTTGCTTTAAATTATATTCTGGTTGTTGCTCTAATTTATTATTCAGATTGTTGCTTTAAATTATATTCTGGTTGTTGCTCTAAATTATATTCTGATTGTTGCTGTAAATTATTATTCAGATTGTTGCTCTAATTTTCTGTTCAACCAATTCGGATAAATAATAACATACCAAATGATGAAGGCAAGAGAAAATATTAAAATGGAAATACTTGTCCATAAGGGCATCTCCGTATGGCGGGTTACAAAGCCTTCAAGGAAGGCGGCGCAAATAAAGATGGGGATTAACCCGATCACGATCTTCAGACCTTCTTTTGCTCCCATGCGGAGGGAGACCATTCTCTTATATGTTTTCGGAAAAAGGATGCTGTTGCCCAGCACCAGTCCGGCGCCGCCTGCCAGCACTATTGCAGAGATTTCCAGTGTCCCATGGATCCATATTACCAGAACCGAATTCCAGCCAAGTCCCTTGGCGAAAAAATAATACTGAAATGAACCAAGCATCATCCCGTTTCGTATCAGGTTGTAAACTGTGCCTGCAGAAAGAAAGATACCGCTTACGAACATCACGAACGAAACATAAATATTATTAAAAGCGATATAAAAGAACATCAGGAATTCATTATGTTGCTTATAAACTCCAAAAGGATCTCCTTTTGCTATGTTTTCATTGGTCATTTTCACATACTGATCACCCACAATAAGACGGATAAACGTATTATCATATTTAGCGGAAAAGGCTCCCATTAAACAGAACACCATAAAAAATAAAAATGACCAGAGCAGCTTCTTTTCATGCTTCTTAAAAAGAAAAGGAAGTTCATACTTCCAGAACCGGATAAAACGGCCCGATTTTTCCTTTTTATTCCTGTAGATCGACTGGTGCATCCTTGAAGCCAGACCGTTCAGATAAGCCGTGGTTTTAGATTTGGGATAAAACGTTTTCGCATAGGCAAGGTCATCAGTGATGGTGATAAAGCGTTCGGCAAGCAGATCAGGATTACCCGGCTGCAGGTTTTCGAACTCCTTCCATTTCTTCGAATTTTGCTTTACAAATAAGGCTTCCCTCATCTTTGTGTTAAGTTGTGCGTAATAAGTGGTAAAGTGATAAGTATAAACAGCCTGAAAATCTTTATTTTATAAAAACACAATACGTTCATTCTGTCATTAACATAACACCGGATATTTTCCGTTAAAATACTCACAAAAATCAAATCATCAATAAAAAGTTTAATTTAGTGGTTTATTTTTTTCCGGATGCAAACCATTAAAATCACCACCTCACAAAACATTGATATCGACTATGAAGTTGCCAGCCTTGGCGACAGGATCCTGGGATATCTGGTAGACTCTGCCATCTTTGTTGTTTTATATATTGCACTAGCCATATTGGCGGGACTATTCTTTACTTCCAATGGAGGAAGAGCAGTGTACTGGGGATTCGGAGCCGTGGCGATCATCTGGTTTTTGGCGTTTATTTTTTACGATCTCATTTGCGAAGTATTCTTCAATGGCCAGAGTATTGGGAAAAAAGTAATGAAAACGCGGGTTATAAGCCTCGACGGATCATCGCCAGGCCTTGGGCAATACTTATTAAGGTGGCTGTTCCGAATCGTTGATATCACACTCACCTCTTCAGTAGGAGCCATTATTTCCGTTGCAATTACTGATAACAAACAACGGATAGGCGATCTTGTGGCCGGCACAACAGTGATAAAAACGAGCCCTCGTACAACCATGGAACATATCGCTTTTGTTCCGCCAACCGAAGTATACGAACCTGTTTTCCCTCAGGCCGGCAAGCTCCATGAAAGAGATATTGTGCTGATCCATGAAGTATTGGGTAATTTCAGACAAAGCGGCAACAACACGCTTTTGTACGACACCGCCCAAAAAGTAAAGGAACATCTGGCCATTAATAGCCGTGGCATGGATGATCTTTCTTTTTTACAGACCATTGTCAGGGATTATAACTATACTTCGGCAAGCTCCGAAATATAAAGAGGCATCAGCCGGTATTAAAAAAATTTACTTTTTTATTTGGAAAAAGCTAACTTAGGAAAACGTTTACCACGCAGTGCGGCTTCCCGGTCCTTTTATCCCCCACCTTTATTTAATTTCATATCCGGCCTGGCCCTGAACCTCCTCCTGGTCCATACTTACTTCGTACCAGCTTCGCTATGGAGCTTTAGTGTGAGTTCAGTAAGTTCATAGTGAGTCCATATCTACGTAGCTTAACGTGGACTCTATATAGAGTCACCGGGCATTCTCCCTGCATTTAAGGCGAAGCAGGTACGAAGCATGCGGGACCCGGGTATATCCCCAGGGGTTAAGATAATGAAGTGTTTATGAGAAATGAATAAGTGCGGGAAAAGCCTATGAGGCTGATTATGTTTTTCGGGCAAGGCCCAAAGACAGCACCAGGTTTGCTGTAAACAAAAGTATAGAATCTGTGGATATTTTAATCCTGTCAGAAATATATATCTATATACAAATATAAAGCTATATCCTTACTATTTATACACAGGCCATATGACATGTTTATCGTTAGCTGTATTTAATTCCAGCAGCTCTTTATCATTTTACAATTGAATTACTGCAGCAGAATATTAGTCACAGAATCTATATTTACAAAGAAGCCGATAAATAAGAAAACGGATACGCGGGAATATTACGCAACACCCAAAAACAGATCACCAGGATTAATATAACTATTGGCGTTAAAGGATGACTAATTAAAGGCCAGCAGAGTTCCTTTCTGCCGGGTATTGACCTTAACCTGCAGCCAAAGTGGATAATAAGGAAGGGAAGACTGATCACCAGCAATAAGTTATAGTGGATAGCCTGTTTAATTTCGCCATTTAACAGCGCGTGTATTGCCCTTTGCGAGCCGCAGCCCGGGCAATCCAGGCCGGTAAAGGAATGAAACGGGCATTTAGGGAAAATAGCGTTCAGGGCTGGATTATAATAGTAATAAATTCCAGCCAGAAGAATGGCGGCTGTTACGATCAGAACGGAACAGGCAAACAACGAAAGAAACCGGCAAGCATCAGAAGAACGGTGGCTGTTACAATCAGAACCCCGAACGCTATCTTCATTTAAATTCATTAACAATTTCCATCTCAAACAATAATTTCCATCTCAAACAATCCGGCAATTTTTCCCTTTAATATTTCTTTCACCTCGTCAACGTCCACTTTGCGGCCCAGTTCCCTTTCCATAGAGGTAACGTCCTTATCATCAATTCCGCAGGGAATGATATTTTTAAAATAACCGAGATTGGTATTTACATTAAACGCAAAGCCATGCATGGTAACCCAGCGGCTGCAGCGTACCCCCATGGCACAGATCTTCCGCGCCTTATCATTATCAGGGTCGAGCCAAACGCCTGTATAACCGGGATATCTCCCTGCTTCTATGCCATATTCCCCAAGCGTTAAAATAATAGCTTCCTCGAGAGTGCGCAGATACAGGTGGATGTCGGTAAAGAAATTATCGAGGTCGAGGATAGGATAGCCCACTATCTGTCCGGGGCCATGATAGGTAATATCACCGCCCCTGTTTATTTTATAAAAGGTGGCCTGCTTTTCTTTAAGGCTATGCTCATCCAGCAGCAGGTTCTCCAGTTTGCCGCTCTTACCCAATGTATAAACGTGGGGATGTTCTACAAAGATAAGGTAATTAGGGGTTGGGGTATCTGTACCGTTATTACGGTTGGCTGTTTTCACATTCACTACCGAGGCAAACACTTCTTCCTGGCGGTTCCATGCCTGCTGATAATCCAGCAATCCCCAGTCACGGAAATATACGTTCTTATTCTTCATATATATATACACGCTTGGCAATAGGCCCTGAGCAGCCACTGACCAACGGGTCAGCTTTCAGCCCCGGAGCTTTGCCACTGTATTAACTACTAATTTCTTCGCAACCAGCAACATAACCGATCATATAATTATGAAAGGACTCGTACCCCACGTTAAATGTCTTACATTCCTGATCCGCTTCAAGAGTTGCTGAGAATTCGCCCTTTGGGGCATAGGAAAACGGGTGCAGCCTTATATGATCTTTAAACGAAACATTCCGCTTTCCCTGTAATTTATAGACCGCTTCTTTGGCGCACCAGCAAATATATAAGTGATCAATGCGGTGGACCGGATCGATAAACAAGAGTTCCTCCCTGCAGAGAAATTTATCCTCAATCCGCACTATCTTTTCCTTAACAAGTTCAATATCGATCCCCACAGGTTTATCCTTGCTGATCATTACCGCAGCATAATCAAAAGAATGGCTTAAAGAGATCTGATGAGGGAAATTAACCAGGTAAGGCTTTCCGTGTTCGTCTACCCGGCAGTCGATATAACTGTCAGTATGGAGCATCTCGCGCAGTAACACCCTGGTACTTAACCAATGCAGGTTACGCTTTCCGTTATTTAAACTGTCGATATAAGTCTTTTCATGCCCGTTCAGTTGAAGCCGGGAATACAAATCATCTGCGCTCTCCTCAATTCTCCAGACTGCAAATGCTGTTTTTTCATCCAACTGATGCTGATAAACCAATGCCATTAGCTATGCTTCCTCAAGTAAAAGAAAGTACAATATTAACACATGTATTTCATTTATTTTACTTATCTGAATTAAATAAAAGCATTTTCCTCTGAATAGTGTTATTGTAACGTAGTTTCAGCAATATCCTTCCCGAATGATTTATTACATGCTGTTACTTAATACTTTATATTTGTTGGTATGAGTCCTGCAATCCGTAAAAAGAACAACGTAAATATTGAAGGCAACCTGTCTGCCCCGGAGACCCTGGTCTTTGTTCATGGCTTCGGGAGCGATCAAACCGCATGGAATGCCGTAAAAGAGGCTTTTACGGATGATTACAGGCTGGTGCTTTATGACAATGTTGGCTCAGGCGAGGCAGACCCTCTTGCCTACAGCCCTATTAAATATAATACCATTAATACTTATGCTGATGATATGCTGGATATATTTAAAGACCTGGAGCTTCATCATACTATCGTAATAGCCCACTCGGTAAGCTCTATGATCACTCTTCTGGCGGCATCAGCAGTGCCGGAGTATTTTTCAAAACTGGTATTTATAGGTGCTTCGCCGCGTTACCTGAATGATGAAAAAGCAAATTACACAGGCGGTTTTACCCAATCGGCGCTTGATAGCATGTACGAGGCGATGACCCTGAATTATTACGCATGGGCAAGCGGTTTTTCATTAATGGCAATGGGCAACCCGGATAAACCCGAACTCGGGGCACAGTTTGCCGATACCCTGGCAGCTATGAGGCCTGATGTTGCTTTAACAGTAGCTAAAGTGATTTTCGAATCGGATGTGCGCAGGGAAGTAAGCAAACTGCAAAAAGAGGTGCTGTTGCTACAGTCCCGGGAAGATATTGCCGTGCCGGCAGAGGTAGCCGCTTATTTACATGAAAACATTAAAGGGAGTGTATTAAAGTACATCAACGCAACAGGGCATTTTCCGCACATCAGCGCACCTCAAGAAATTATTACAGCAATAAAATCATTTATTTAAAAAAATTGCAAAGGAACATTCCTGATATTATCTGGTCTAAACGGGCTTTAAGTTTTATTACCCGCATGGGCACGGCTGATCATTTCGAGCAATGGGCAACTATTATACAGGCTGGAATGGTTCATTTAAGAGAATTATCCGATGCACAGGAGGTTTTTCTGATTAAAAAAGAAGATCACATAACGGCAAGGATTATCACCCCAGGATCTGCTGGCAGTAAAAAAACTTATATAGACCCGGCTATTACAGAGATCTTTCAGCACGATAAACTGCCGCAATATTTTAATGCGCCATTTGAAGGGATAGATCCTGCGCTCATCGCTTTATTTAATTCGCCTGCGTCACTCGCAGTCTTCCCGGTTGATCAAATGGATGGAGGGGGTTATGTCAT
>JAATFW010000017.1 GCA_015654985.1 Sphingobacteriales bacterium
AAATAAAACCTCTGCTCATTTTATAAGTTTAAGTATTACTTAAAGCATCAGTAATACAGCTATGATCTTTTCATATAAAAGCGCCCGTTTAACACTTGCACTAAAAATAATCTTTTATTTTCTCCCTCTTCAGAGTGCTTTCTCCCAGGAATCCCTTCCCGACAAACTTGCCAGGGCCGATTCTGTTATTGAAATTCCCGACACACTTTTGGTGCGGATAGAACAGGCGCAAACAGCCGTTAATCAGATCTATACCACCAATAAAGGAGGCTTTCAGATCGATCAGATCAGGAGAGGGCTGCCTGAAGTGAAAAATGATATCAATGAAATAAAGAACGACATCCTCGGTTCTGATAAGATTCCAGATACAAAAACATTGATCAGCTACCAGTCGCTGCTGAAAGACATCCAGGAAACCCTTGCCGGATGGCGTGAAACTTTGACTGCCCATAACAAAAAGCTTCAGAGAATATCAGACCAGATCGTTGGCTTCAGCAACGATTCCCTCCTGTCAGAGTCAGGAAAAGACACCACACAAAAACGACTTTACAACGGCGAATTAATAAACCTTCGTTTAAGACTTCATGAAGCAGGAAAACAAACCACAGCCAATCTCGACAGTATCAGTACGCTTCTGGCAGACGTATCAACCATGTATTTCGGTTGTACCGAATTGCAGAACAGCATCAATGAAAAGATCAGAAAATCGGGTCAGACAGCTTTTGGCCGTGAATCGCCGTATATATGGAATGCACACAGCAACATTGCAAATGAAAGCCTCGCCGATCTTTTAAAGATCTCCTACCAGGGCCAGAACCGTATTTTAAGCTATTTTTTTAGCAATTCATGGGACAACCGGACCCTGCTGATACTTATCGGCCTGGCCTTCTTTATCTGGGTATTCCGCAATTTCAAAAAAGCAGGAATGCCTGCCTATAAAACACAGATGTCAGATCTGAAGCTGAATTATATTAATCCGATACCAATACTGTCAACCATCATCATCATTCTGAACATCGCCCCCCTGATAGAATCCAATTCGCCTTCTTTATATATCGAGCTCGTCGAGTTCCTCCTGCTCATAGCCCTCACCTTCTTCTTTCGCAAAACCTGGAAACGGCAGCAGTTTTATTTTTGGCTGATCATTGTTTTGATCTATGTCGCCATAGCCCTCACTAACTCCATCCTGAACCAGGGACTGATCTTAAGATTATGGCTGATGGCCCTGAACGTTATATCCGTTTATTTCGGGATATTATTTTACAGGAGGATCAGGAAAATAATGCTCCTGAAGAAATTTGTAAAGCCTGTTTCATTCGTATTTATCGTTCTGAACCTCCTTGCTGTACTGTTTAATATCTTTGGGAGGATCAGTATCTCGAAAATTTTCAGCATAACAGCTATTATAGGCCTCACCCAGATCATCGGCTTATCTGCATTCGTTCAGATCATCACCGAAGCACTCGATCTCCAAATCAGGATCAGCTCATGCACCGGGGGATTTCTGGCAAAGATCAATCTTCAGAGAATAAAAACTACCTTTAAAAAGGGGCTCACAGCCATAGCCGTTACAATCTGGATCATTGTCTTTGTTATTAACCTGAATATCTCAGGGCCTTTATATACCTTGATCAGCAGCATCCTCAGCAAACCAAGAACCTTCGGAAGCATTTCCTTTACCATAGGGCATTTACTCCTGTTTGCCATCGTTCTTTATATTTCAAATATCTTTCAGAAATATATTGGTCTGATATTCGGTGACGGGAACGCAACTTTCGGCGAAAAGACAGACCGGAAAAGTTCCAAGCTGGTACTGGTACGCCTGATCATTTTTATAGTTGGTCTTTTACTCGCAGTAACAGCCGCGGGGTTCTCCCTCGATAAGCTTACCGTAATTGTAGGAGCCCTCGGCGTAGGTATCGGCCTGGGGATGCAGAACATCGTCAATAATTTTGTATCCGGTATCATCCTTATTTTTGAGAAACCCTTTGAAATAGGCGACTTTATTGAAATAGCTGATAAAAAAGGCCGCGTAAAAGATATCGGGATCCGCTCCAGCCAGCTTATTACCACGCAGGGTTCTATCGTTATCGTTCCTAATGGCGACCTCCTTTCAGGACGGCTGGAAAACTGGACCTTGAGCAACAGCTACAAAAAGACCGAAATTCTTTTTAAGGTGGAGAGCTCGGCAGATCTTACCGAAGTGAAAAAGATTATAGAAAATGAGGTGAACAAAGCAGAAAATACTATAAAAAATATCCCGCCCGCTGTTCTTTATAACTCTTTTACTGCTGATAACATAGAGCTTAAAACAGAATTATGGATAGAAAGCATTTATAATGAAGCAGCTTTTAAAAGCAATCTGCTTCATGCTATATATTCGGCACTAAAAGAAAAAAATATAAAAATGCTTTAAACAGATCATTGCTGACATAGGGTTGTCAATCGCCCCTTCTATCTTTGTTCATCAAATAAAACGAAAGATCATGTCAATAATTGAAATGCTTTTAAAGGAACTGGATCAGGAATCACAAACCACGCGTAAGATGCTGCAGCGGGTACCAGATGGCAAATTCGACTGGAAGCCACATGAAAAAAGTATGACTATCAGGCAGCTTGCTACTCATATTGCAGAGCTGCCTTCCTGGATCAGTATGGCGCTTACCACAGATGGTCTGGATTTTGCAGATAATCCTTACGATCCTGTCATTATCAACAACACAGCGGGATTACTGCACCTGTTTGAAAAATCGCTGGCAGATGGAAAAGCACATTTAGCCGCCGCCGCCGAAGATCAGCTCGAACAGACATGGACACTTCGCAACGGAGAACAGGTTCTGATGTCCATCACCAAAGGTGAAACTATCCGTCATGCTTACAGCCAAACCGTACATCACCGGGCACAGCTTGGCGTTTATTTCCGGCTCTTAAACATTCCGGTTCCCGCAAGTTACGGGCCCAGTGCGGATGAAATGATCTAATAAAAGGCTCATTGTGCAAATACATAATGAGCCTTTTAAATGCCTTATTTTATTAATTGATCCGGGGCAAACGCAATCTCCGGTTATCTTTTTTCTGCCTGCACCATTTTTGTTCTCTTTTTATTATTTGCTCATACCAAAACTCTTTGCAATGTTTGTAAAAAACTAACGCTATGTATCGCCACATTGAAGATTTTATTGCCGACTGGAAAAACGAATGTAATAACACTTTGAAGATATTTTCACAAATAACAGAAGAAACCAAATCCACCAAAGTCAATGAAAATGTTCGCACATTAGAACGACTGGCCTGGCATATAACTCAAACTATAACAGAAATGGGGCAACGTGCAGGACTATTTGAAGGCGATACTCTTGAACATGTTCCGGTTCCGGCTTTATTTCAGGAAATCATTGCTGCCTACCAGAGATACAACACTCTTTTATCAAAAGCTGTTTTTAGCAAGTGGACTGATTCTGACCTTGAAGACGAAGTGAATATGTATGGCGAGAACTGGAAAAAAGAAAAGATATTATCAGTATTGATAGCACACGAAGCACATCACAGAAGTCAAATGACTGTAATTATGCGGTTAGTAGGCCTGCCCGTACCCGGGATATATGGCCCTTCTAAAGAAGAGTGGTCTGATATGGGAATGCCTCCAATGGATTAGAGGTGTTTTTCCTGCCGGTGATATCAGCATGGATAAATAATATAATATAATCAGAATGCCGATGTGCTTTACCGGCATCCTGATTATTATTTATTTAACGATTTTAAACTCCACACGCCTGTTTAAGGACCTTCCCTCCTCGGTGTTATTTGAAGCAACAGGCTTCGTTTCCCCGTAACCTTTTATAGTCAGATTTGCGGCATCTACCCCTGCATTTACCAGATATGATTTTACGGCATTGGCCCGGTCTACAGAAAGCGACAGGTTGTGTTCCGTGGACCCTTCTGAAGAAGAATGTCCGTTTAAAATAAATTTCACAGACTGATCCTTCTTCATTTCTCCGGCAACCTTATCCAAAACATTATAAGAACCGGTCTTTAACACCACAGAGTTAAACTCAAAAAGAATATTACTGAAATTATAGTTTGGTGTTTCAACAGGCGCAGGTTCCTCTTTTTCCTCATTAACAGGCGGCGCAGAAACCGGTTTCTCTTCAGGAGGATTTTCTTTTGCAGGCACAGAAGCAACAGGTTTAGCAGCAACTTTTTTTGTTTTGCACGCATTCAGTGAAATTGCCAGTATCAGAATAAGTACAGGCAACAGGTTAATTCTTGAGATTCTCATATATCTAAGTGTATTTTTTTTGTAAACATAAAAAAATATTCCATACATCTTCGGTCATCCCATATCTGTATTAGCCGTTCCTGTTCATTTTTATTAATAAAGCACATAAAGAGACATCATCCTGAACGATATTATCCTCCTTATTTGAAAGTATCGAAAAAAAGTGTATATTTGCAGCATACACCCGCTTAGTTGACCACTGATCACCTATCCTGTTGTAAAATCCGAAATATTCTTTAGGCACTGCGTCCGGATAAACATCCGGTCCTTATTCCTGAGATTAATTTTTCAATATGTATATTTTCATTTTCTTTATAAGCCACTGGTTTCTGTCGTTATTTTTTCAGACATTTTTTCTTCATCGCTACGGCTCTCACCGGGTTTTTAGTATGAATAAATTCTGGGAGAAAGCTTTTTACCTGCTTACCTGGTTTTTCCAGGGAGCTTCCTTTCTCAACCCCGCTGCATATGCAACAATGCACAGAGACCACCATTCATTTAGTGATACTGAAAAGGACCCTCACTCTCCTCATTTTTTCACTGATGTTTTTCAGATGATGAGGGCTACAATTTTAACGTTCAGGGATCACGTAAAACGTGCTGAAAATCCTGATGTTACAGTAGCAGGAACTTACCCCCAATGGAATTTTGTAGACCGGATCGGATCGAGCATTATTTCACGCCTGCTTTTCGGAGCAGCATATACCTGGTTTTACATAGCTTTTGCAACCTCCTTCTGGATGTTCCTGCTGTTGCCGGTTCATTTTCTGATGGGCCCTATCCACGGAGCTATCGTTAACTGGTGCGGGCATAAGTATGGCTATTCAAATTTCAACAACAACGATCACTCTAAAAACACTACTCCTTTTGATTTCTTAATGCTGGGAGAATTATTTCAGAATAATCATCACAGGCATCCAAACAGTGCTAATTTCGCCCACCGGTGGTTTGAATTCGACCCCGTTTATCCGGTTTTAAGATTTCTGCACTGGACCAGGATCATTAAACTAAGAAAAGTTTAAGTCACGGGGTAACGTAAATAATATACGGGAGTGGCCCCCTTTTGTAAAACAGTAATGAGTAAATTACCTTTATTATAAAATAGGCGCCGCAATATGAACATTAAAAAAGAATTATGGCAAAATCGCAGGCAACCTTCATGAAAAAGCAACTTGAAAAAAACAGGCAGAAAAAGAAGGAAGATAAACAACAACGCAAAGAAGACAGGAAGAAAAACTCCAATAGCGGAGATATGGAAAGTATGATGGCATACGTAAACGAATTTGGAGAACTTACATCTACCCCTCCTGAAAATAACAACTATTAGAGAAAAACGACCAGGATTTTCAGTCAAAAGTACTATATCCTGAAACTGAAAACACTTTTTATTCTGATTAATGAGACAACTTAAGATATCACAATCAATAACAAATCGCGAGACCCAATCTCTGGATAAATATCTGACAGAAATAGGCAAAGTAGATTTAATTACGGCACAAGAAGAAGTTATCCTTACACAAAAGATCAGGGAAGGCGATCAGGCAGCTCTCGACCGGCTCACCAAGGCTAATTTACGGTTTGTAGTATCTGTTGCAAAACAATATCAGAACCAGGGCCTCATTCTGGGTGATTTAATTAACGAAGGCAACGTAGGCCTGATCAAAGCGGCGACCCGTTTTGATGAGACCAAGGGCTTTAAGTTCATTTCTTACGCCGTTTGGTGGATCAGACAAAGCATTATTTCGGCCATATCTACCCAGTCAAGAGCTGTACGCCTGCCGGGCAACCAGATCGGAAACTTAATACGGATCAGAAAAGAGCAATCCCGGCTTGAGCAGGAATTTGAACGCGAGCCAAGTACAGCAGAACTTGCCGAGAGCCTGGAAACTACTACCGATAAAATTGTAGATTCTTTAAGCAATTCAGGCCGTCAGCTTTCTATGGATGCACCTTTTGTTGCCGGTGAAGAAGGAACACTGCTCGATGTAATGCAAAGCGAAGACCCTACTACAGACAGTAAGCTGATGCATGATTCGCTTGCTATCGAGATCAACCGCTCGCTTTCTAAATTAAATCAGCGCGACCAGGAGGTTATCATCTTATTTTACGGATTACAAAATAACAGCCCGCACACCCTCGAAGAGATTGCCGAAAAGTTCAGTCTTACCAGGGAGCGCGTTCGTCAGTTAAAAGATAAAGCACTTCAACGGATCAAACACTCTTCCAGAAGCGGAGTATTACGATCATACCTGTAAACAAAAACAAACAGCTAACAAATCATTTTCAACAATGGCTGAAACAGAATTAAAAAATAAATTAAGCATGGGAATCACCAATGATGTCGAAATGCTTACAGAAAAGGAAAAGGAACACCTGGCACAGGCAAAATACTATAGCTTCGTCTATGGGATCGGCTTAATTTATTTGAGCAACGGTTACTGGGATTGCAGTAACAGTGAAGCCGCCAGGGATTATCTTGATAAGCTCGGAATCGAAGAACGAAGATAAGCCGGAAGCTGTAAACATTCAATTTACAGCTTCTTCATCACTTTTATCAGCAAGGCAGCGATCATTTCGTTGCCTTTATCGCCTTTATCAGAAAGATGCAGACCGTCATATGATGCAGACCGTCATATTAAGTAACATCAATGGCTTTTGCCGGATAAGGGTATTTCGTTGGCAAGTTCAATCCATACCGGAGCATGATCGCTTGTCTTTTCCCATCCGCGTACATGGCGGTCGACACCTGCAGAAATAAGGCGGCCTTCAACCTGAGGACTAAGCAGAAAATGATCAATACGCAAGCCCGCATTACGACCGTAAGCATTACGAAAATAATCCCAAAACGTATAGATCTTCTCCTCAGGATATAATTTTCGGATGGCATCGGTCCATCCCTGCGACAGCAGGTCCCTGAATGCGGCCCTTACTTCAGGTCTGAACAAGGCATCATCAACCCATCGTTCGGGCTTATACACATCCAGGTCGGTTGGCATAACATTGTAATCGCCGGTAAGCACCACTGGCCCGTCCATGGCAAGAAGCTCCCTGGCATGGTCAGCCAGTCGTTTAAACCAGCCGAGCTTATATTCGAATTTCGGACCGGGAGCTGGATTGCCGTTTGGCAGGTAGAGGCATCCGATATGAATGCCGCTGACCAGAGCTTCTATATAGCGGCTCTGGACATCGTCCTGATCCCCCGGAAGCGTCCGGCCCACTTCTTCAATATCGGCATTACGCGCCAGAATAGCTACGCCGTTCCAACTCTTTTGTCCATGCCAGATGGCATTATAACCCGCATCCTGGATAGCTTTTTCCGGAAATTTTTCCTGCGGTGCCTTTAGCTCCTGCAGGCAAACAATATCAGGTGCTGTCTCATCAAGCCAGCGGAGCAGCACAGGCAGGTGTCCATTAACTCCATTAACATTATAGGTGGCTATTTTCATAATAAAATCTATTATTCTGTAGTTCTGTAGTTATTGCCATCGGTGCCAAAAGTAATTTTAAAAAAGGAAAGTTCGGGCAATATAAAGAAGATAAAAACAGGTGCCGTAATTGCCCATGCAAGTTGTTGCATTAACATACTCACTTCTATTTATCGTAAAAAGGGCAAAAGAGCCTGCATGAATTAACAATCTGTTCATATAATGAATCATATTATGTTCTGTAGTTTGAAGCAAAATTTAATTTTATCAGAACAATTTTCCTATATCTTTGGGTTCAAATTTTACAATTATTTTATGGCAAAGGCATCCGAAATTAAATCGGGAAACATTTTACGTTTCAATGGCGAACTGGTTACAGTTGCAGAATTAATACACCGCACCCCAGGTAAAGGCGGAGCCTTTTACTTAGGCAAGTTTCGCAATATTAAAACCGGAAAGATCGTAGAAGCGCGTTTAGCAACCGACGAGCAGGTTGAGATCTGTCGTGTAGAAAGCAATGATTATCAATATCTTTATGAAGAAGGTGATTCCTTTGTTGTAATGGATAATGTTACTTTCGATCAGTTCAATATTCCTAAGTCACTCTTTGGGTCGGCTGCGAAATTCATAAAAGAAGGAATGAACGTGGTAGTTTCCTTTGAAAGCGGAGAACCCATTATTGCTCAGGCACCAAATAGCGTGGAGCTGGAAATCACCTATACCGAGCCGGCTGTTAAGGGCGACACATCTTCCGGTGCCCAGAAATATGCTACCACAGAAACCGGAATAGAGCTCAAAGTTCCGTTATTTGTAAATCAGGGCGATAAAATAAAAATAGATACCCGCACGGGAGAGTATATCGAACGTGTGAAATAGGTTATTATAAACCAGGTTACTATAAAACAAATAAGAACAAAGCAGCTTACAGAAAATTGAGCCGCTTTGTCCTTATTTAGCCGGTAATTCATCTTATTCAGAGCGCTGCCGGCAAGCTTTGTAAAATAGTGTTTATCTAAACTATCCCAAAATAAGCTCCTTACCCCAGGTCAATGTACCGTTCCACATTGATCTCTTTCAGAAAATATTCATCATGAGACACCACAATAAGTGTTCCCCTGTATTCATTAATTGCAGTGGTTAAAATTTCAAGGTTCTGTATGTCGAGATTATTTGTCGGTTCATCCATCACTATTATATCCGGAGCCTGATTACTTATTGCCAGGGAGCAAAGCATCAGTCGCATTTTCTCGCCGCCACTGAGCGCCGCACAGGGTTTGTCCCAATATTCATTAGTAAACAAAAAGCGGTTCAGGCGGATCTTGATTTCGTGTTCCTGCAACCCCCCGGCATTATACGCCTGTGCCTGTTCGTAAACGCTGAGCCTGTTATCGATCAACGAGTAATCCTGGTCTATATAAATCGCTTTCACACTTGCCCTTCCGATGGTCCCCTGTTGCGGTTGAAGTTCTCCCAAAGTCAACTTTATTAAAGTGGTTTTGCCTGAGCCGTTCGGCCCCCTAACAGCAATCCGCTCACCGCTCGTGATCTTAAAACTCAAAGCCTGTTTCCAAAGCGCCTGATCACCATATCCAAAATTCGCATCCTTTGCTGTAATCAACACTTTACCATTATGAAGTGAAGAGCCGTCAAAATCCATCTTCATCTTGTCCACGCCCGGCAATTCTTTTCTCAAATCACTCAGCTCCTGCGCAATAGCTCCTGCTTTTTCGGCATGTACACCCTTCATGCGCGAAGTACTTCTCTCAGCATTGTTTCTAAACGTATTCATAGAAATAGCAGGAAGCCCGGCCTTTTCCTGTTTTTTCCTGCCCCGGGCATCCAGTTTTTGCTGGCGTTCCAAAGATTCCCTTTCGATCTCCTTCGCCTTGCGGAGCGCTTTTTCTTTACTCTTCAAATCCTGGTTCAAAGCCTCTCTTTCAATTATTTTCTGCCCGGCATAGAAATCGTAGTTGCCGCCATAGACGGTTACGCCCTGTTTGCTGAGTTCATAAACGGTGTCAAGGAGATTCAATAAAGTTCTGTCGTGGCTCACCACGAGAAGGGTATTTTTAGTGTACTTTATATAATCATAAAGAATGCGCCGGCTGAGCGAGTCCAGATGGTTGCTCGGCTCATCCAATAGAACGATCTCAGGACGGTGAATAGCGATCCCGGCAAGAAAAACTCTTGTCTTTTGTCCGCCGCTAAGTGTTTCCATTTTTTGGGAAAGAGCCAGGCCATCCAGCTTCCATAAAGCGAAAGCTTCGTCGCAGCGTTCTTCAATGGTCCAGTCGTCATTGAGCAATGTAAGATTCTCTTCGGTTACATTGCCGTCGAGAATTTCGTGTAATGCCTTTAATTTGTTTTCGATCTGAAGAGCCTCAGCAACGGTATAGTCATTAAACTGACCAAAAATCTGCGGTACATAGTAAGGCTGCGAATCAGCTTTTACAAATCCGGTAAAGGAATGTAAAATTCCGGCTGAAATTTTTAAAAGAGTGGATTTCCCCACACCATTATTGCCTATTAAGGCAATTTTATCCTGCCGGTTGATAACCAGATTTATGTCATTGAACAATAAATCTCTGTTGGGATGTCTATAGGTAACGTCTTGAAGAATAAGCATAATTTCTTTCTTGAAAAGAGTGAATAATTAGAGGAACCTTCTGTTTGGCTCTTTTTATTTTCCTGGAAAGAAATTATATCCTACATGAACGGGCCGTTTTGCTTATAAAAGTAAAGATAAGAAAAATCAGTATGAAAAACAGTTGAAAGTTGATAGCCGATCGACCTGCTTCTGATAAAACCTGGTTGCAGGTTGTGAGTTTCCAGCGATTTGAAAAAAAATTGATTTAAATATACAACATTGCTTTATCGTCGATAATCACCTGGTTAAGAACGTGTTGTGCAGTTTGAAAGTTGATAGCCATTCAACCTCTTTCTGATAAAAACCGCCTCCAATGGCGGGGGCTGATACTTTTCCATTTTTTTAAAATTAAAAATCAAATCCTCTTTTCATTTCTTCTCTTTCTGTGCTTCCTCCGGTGTTTGTTTGTTTTTTACTTAGCGGCTCAGGCATGGAAGCCA